>DAIDHU010000331.1 GCA_027451915.1 Thiomonas sp.
CTGTTCGAGAAGTTCGAGGTCGGCGTGGTGCATCTGGACGCCCAGCGCAAGGTGCTCGCGATGAACGATTTCGCGCGCCGCATCCTGCCGGTGAGCGACAAGCGTCCCTTCGACGCGCTGGTGACCTCCTTCCACCCGCCGCGCTCGGCCGCCAAGGTCAGTTTCCTGCTCGACCAGGCCTCGGCGTGCCCGGTGGCCGCGGCCATGCCGATGACCATGATCATCAATATCCCGGAACAGGTGCTGCTGATCAAGGTCACTCGGCTGGCCGGTGAGAGCGGGCAGACCACGGGTTTCGCCCTGGTGTTCTACGACGTCACCCAGCTCGTGGTCCAGGGCGAGGCGCCAGCGGCCCCCGCGGCGGCACCAGCCGCCGGGGCGCAGGCCGGCGAGAAGCGCCAGCTCGTGCGCATCCCGCTGGTGGCCAATCATCGGGTCACCTTCGTAGACACCGCGCAGGTGGTGTTCCTGGAATCCCAGGCGCACTACACGAGGGTGCTGACGACCAGCGGCTTCCAGTTCTGCAACCTGAGCATCGGTGACCTCGAGGCGCGCCTGGACCCCCAGCGCTTCGTGCGCGTGCATCGCTGTTTCATCGTCAACCTCGACGCCGTGCTCGAGCTGGGACGGGTGGACGGCAAGGTGCAGTTGCGCATGCGCGGCGATCCGCCTGCCTGGGTGCCGGTGTCGCGCGCCGAGGTCGCGCACCTGCGCTCGCTGCTGGGCGTGCAGCGCAAGACCTAGGTTGACGGTCTGATAGGGACTTTCCCGGATTGTCGAAGCGCCTTCGGCGCCTTTCGGCGCCTGATGGCTTTGTGTGTGCATTTCGTGAGCATCCCGGTGCATTTGGTGCATAAATGCGCCAAGTACTTGATAAAGTGCAAAAAAATTGGTGAATCCGTATAGTTTGTCTGTCCTAGACAAATTCGGAGACACCCATGATTCCACCGAGTTTCGAGTACCACGCGCCGCGCTCCGTGGACGAGGCGATCGCGTTGCTCAGCAGCCTGGGAGGCGACGCGAAACTGCTGGCCGGCGGCCACAGCCTGCTGCCGATGATGAAGCTGCGCTTCGCGCAACCCGGCACGCTGATCGACCTCAACCGCATCGAGGAACTGCGCGGCATCCGCGAGCAGGGCGACACCGTGGTGATCGGCGCGATGACGGTGGAAAACGACCTGATCGCCTCGCCCGTGCTGCGCAGCAAGGTGCCGCTGCTGCCGGAGGCGGCGGCGCTGATCGCCGACCCGCAGGTGCGCAACCGCGGAACCATCGGGGGCGACATCGCCCACGGCGATCCGGGCAACGACCATCCGGCGCTGTCCATCGCACTGGACGCGAGTTTCGTGCTGCAGGGCCCGAAGGGCCGGCGCAGCGTCGCCGCCGACGGCTTTTTCCTCGGCACCTACATGACCCTCCTGCAGGAGGACGAGGTGCTGTGCGAGATCCACGTGCCGGCCTTCAGGCCCGGCACCGGCTGGGCCTACGAGAAGCTCAAGCGCAAGACCGGAGACTGGGCCACCGCCGGATGCGCGGTGGTGCTGCGCCGTGCCGGCGAGCGCATCGAGCACGTGCGCATCGCGCTGACCAACGTGGCTCCGATGGCACTGCGCGCCACCGATGCCGAGAAGCTGCTGCTGGGGCGCGCGCTCGACGCGCAGTCACTCGCGGCCGCCGCCGAGGCCGCCGCCGCGATCTGCGACCCGGCCGAGGATCTGCGCGGTGACGTGGAATACAAGACGGCCATGGCCGCGCAGATGGTCAAGCGCGCGCTCAGCAAGGCCTGGTCGCGTTGTCAGTGAAACAGCAGGAGCCCCCCATGTCCAAGAAACTCGTCTCCATGAAGGTCAACGGCCAGAGCGTGGAAGCGGCCGTCGAGCCGCGAACCCTGCTGGTGCATTTCCTGCGCGAACAACTCAACCTCACCGGCGCGCACATCGGCTGCGAGACCAGCCACTGCGGCGCCTGCACGGTCGACGTCGACGGGCGCTCGATCAAATCCTGCACCCACCTGGCGGTGCAGTGCGAGGGCTCGGAGGTGCTCACCGTCGAGGGCCTGGCGCAAAAGGGCGTGCTGCACGCCGTGCAGGAAGGCTTCTACAAGGAGCATGGCCTGCAGTGCGGCTTCTGCACCCCCGGCATGCTGATGCGTGCCTACCGCTTCCTGCAGGAGAACCCGAATCCCACCGAGGAGCAGATCCGCGCAGGCTTGAGCGGCAACCTGTGCCGCTGCACCGGCTACCAGAACATCGTGAAGGCCGTGCAGTACGCGGCGGCCAAGCTGCAGCAGCCGGCCGAGCAGGCGGCCTGAGGCCCACACCACACGGAGACCACACTCATGAACGCACCGGCACAAAGCGCCGAGGCCCGCGAACTGGCCCTGGCCGGCATGGGCGCCTCGCGCCTGCGCAAGGAAGACGCCCGCTTCATCCAGGGCAAGGGCAACTACGTGGACGACATCAAGTTGCCCTCGATGCTGCACATGGACATCGTGCGCTCGCCCATCGCCCACGGGCGCATCAAGCGCATCAACAAGGAGGCCGCGCTGGCCATGCCCGGGGTGCACGCGGTGCTCACCGCCGACGACCTCAAGCCGCTGAAGCTGCACTGGATGCCCACGCTGGCCGGCGATGTCGCGGCGGTGCTGGCCGACGAGAAGGTGCATTTCCAGATGCAGGAAGTGGCCATCGTGGTCGCCGACGACCGCTACATCGCCGCCGACGCGGTGGAGGCGGTGGAGGTCGAGTATGAAGAGCTGCCCGTGGTCATCGACCCCTACGCGGCGCTGGCGCCCGACGCTCCGGTACTGCGCGAGGACCTGGCGGGCAAGACCGAGGGCGCGCACGGGCCGCGCGAGCATCCCAATCACATCTTCACCTGGGAGGCCGGGGACAAGGCCGCCGCCGACGCGGCCTTCGCGGGAGCCGAGGTGACGGTCTCGCAGCACATGTACTACCCGCGCGTGCACCCTTGCCCGCTGGAGACCTGCGGCTGCGTGGCCAGCTTCGACCCCGTGCGCGGCGAGCTCACCACCTGGATCACCTCGCAGGCGCCGCACGTCGTGCGCACCGTGGTGTCGATGCTCTCGGGCATTCCCGAGTCGAAGGTGCGCATCGTCAGTCCGGACATCGGCGGCGGCTTCGGCAACAAGGTCGGCATCTACCCCGGCTACGTCTGCGCGATCGTGGCCTCGATCGTGCTGGGGCGTCCGGTCAAGTGGGTGGAGGACCGCATCGAGAACATCTCGACCACGGCCTTCGCCCGGGATTACCACATGGACGGCGAGCTCGCCGCCACCGCCGACGGGCGCATCACCGGCCTGCGGGTCAACGTGGTGGCCGACCACGGCGCCTTCGACGCCTGCGCCGACCCCACGAAGTTCCCGGCGGGCCTGTTCCACATCTGCTCCGGCTCCTACGACATCCCCGCGGCGCATGCCAGCGTCAAGGGGGTCTACACCAACAAGGCGCCGGGCGGCGTGGCCTATCGCTGCTCCTTCCGCGTGACCGAGGCGGTCTACCTGATCGAGCGCATGGTCGACGTGCTGGCGCAGAAGCTGGGCATGGACAAGGCCGAGATCCGCGCCAGGAACTTCATCCGCAAGGAGCAGTTCCCCTACCGCAGCGCATTCGGCTTCGAATATGACTCCGGGGACTACCACACCGCCTTGCACAAGGCGCTGGACGCGGTGGGCTACCGCGAGCTGCGCGCCGAGCAGGCGGCCAGGCGCGCCGACCCGAACAGCCCGACCCTGATGGGCATCGGCCTGGTCACCTTCACCGAGATCGTCGGCGCGGGGCCGAGCAAGATGTGCGACATCCTCGGCGTGGGCATGTTCGACTCCTGCGAGATCCGCGTGCACCCCACCGGCAGCGCGATCGCCCGCATGGGCACCATCACCCAGGGCCAGGGTCACCAGACCACCTACGCGCAGATCATCGCCACCGAGCTGGGAATCCCCAGCGATGTGATCCAGGTCGAGGAGGGCGATACCTCCACCGCGCCCTACGGCCTGGGCACCTACGGCAGCCGTTCCACGCCGGTGGCCGGCGCGGCCATCGCGCTGGCCGCGCGCAAGATCCACGCCAAGGCGCGCAAGATCGCCGCGCACCTGCTGGAGGTCAACGAGCAGGACCTCGACTGGGAGGTCGACCGCTTCAAGGTCAAGGGCGACGACAGCCGCTTCAAGACCATGGGCGACATCGCCTGGGCCGCCTACCACCAGCCGCCCGCGGGCCTGGAGCCGGGGCTGGAGGCGGTGCATTACTACGACCCGCCGAACTTCACCTACCCCTTCGGAATCTACCTGTGCGTGATCGACATCGACCGCGCAACCGGCGAGACCAAGGTGCGCCGCTTCTACGCGCTCGATGATTGCGGCACCCGCATCAATCCGATGATCATCGAGGGCCAGATCCACGGCGGCCTGACCGAGGGATTCGCCGTCGCCATGGGCCAGCAGATGCCCTTCGACGCGCAGGGCAACCTGCTGGGCAACACGTTGATGGACTACTTCCTGCCGACCGCGGTGGAGGCGCCGAAGTGGGAGACCGACTACACGGTGACCCCGTCCCCGCACCATCCGCTGGGCGCCAAGGGCGTGGCCGAATCGCCCCACGTCGGCTCCATCCCCACCTTCACCTCGGCCGTGGTCGACGCCTTCGCGCACCTGGGCGTCACCCATATGGACATGCCGCACAACTCCTTCCGCGTCTGGAAGGAACTGCGCAAGCACGGCGTGGCGCTGTGAGTCCTCCGGGGGCCGGCGGCGCGCCGTCCCCCGGATCCCTGCCCAAACCCTTGAACCTGCACCATGGAAGTCAAACTGGAAAAAACCTATGAGCTCGACGTCGACGCCGCATCGGCGTGGGCCCTGCTCAGCGACCTGCGCCAGGTCGCCGGCTGCATGCCCGGGGCCGAGATCACCGAGCAGATCGACGCGAACTCGTACAAGGGCGCGGTGAAGGTCAAGGTCGGCCCCGCGCTGGCGCAGTTCGGCGGCACCGTCGACGTGCTGGAGTGCGAGCCCCAGTCTCGACGCATGGTGATGCGCGGCAAAGGGGCCGACAAGAGCGGGTCCTCCGCGTCGATGGACCTGAACGCGGTGATCGAGCCTGCCGCCGACGGCGCCGCGCGTTCCCTGCTGCACGGCCAGGCCACCGTGGTGGTCAACGGCAAGTTCGCGCAGTTCGGCGGACGCATGATGACCCAGGTCTCGGAAATGATGCTGGGCCAGTTCGTCGACAATTTCCGTGTCGCCGCGCGAGAGCTCGCCGCGCAGCAGGCCGCGACAGCGACAAGCCCCGCCGCCGCGTCCGACGCGGCCGGGCCGGCCGACCAGACGCCGGCGCCCTCGGCGACGCCGCGCCAGGCCGCGCGCGAGATCAACGGCCTGGCCCTGCTGTGGGCCCTGATCAAGGGCTGGTTCGGCGGGCTGTTCGTGCGGCGCGTGCAATGAACCCGCTGGCGCCCGCGACGATGGCCGCGCCGCGCGCGCTGCGCCAGGCCTTGCACGAGGCGGGCTATGTCGCCGACGAGTCGCTGGCCACCGCATGCTGGTTGGCGCGCGAGTTGCAGCGCCCGCTGCTGCTGGAGGGCGACGCGGGGGTGGGCAAGACCGCGCTGGCCGCGGCGCTGGCGCGGGTGCAAGGTGCCGAGCTGGTGCGCCTTCAGTGCTTCGAGGGCCTGGATCTGTCGCAGGCGGCCTACGAGTGGAACTACGGGCGCCAGCTGATGGCCATCCGCCTGCACGAGGCCGGCGGCCAGGGCTTGCGCGAGCAGGACCTGTTCGGGCGCGAATACCTGCTCGAGCGTCCCTTGCTGCGCGCCATCAGCAGCCCGCGCCCCTGCGTGCTGCTGATCGACGAGATCGACCGCGCCGACGAGGCCTTCGAGGCCCTCCTGCTTGAGGTGCTGGCCGAATACCAGATCACCGTGCCGTAGATCGGCACGCTGCGGGCCAGCACCATTCCGCTGGTCGTGCTGACCAGCAACGGCACGCGCGAGTTGTCCGACGCGCTTCGTCGGCGCTGCCTGTATCACTACCTCGACTATCCCGAGCTGGCGCGCGAGATCGCCATCGTGCGCCTGTCGCTGCCCCAGGTGGAGTCGCGCCTGGTCGAGCAGGCGGTGGCCTTCGTGCAGGGTCTGCGGCGCGAGGACCTGGCCAAGACCCCGGGAGTCGCCGAAACCCTGGACTGGGTGCGCGCGCTGCACGGCCTGGGCCAGCGCGAGCTTCCCGCGCAGCTCGAGCTGCTGCTGGCCACCCTGGGCTGCCTGCTCAAGACCCAGGAGGATCGTTTCGCGGTGCAGGGCGAGCGTGTCCTGCGACTCCTCGAGCAGCGCAGCGACGCAGGCGTTGCTGCGGGCATGCGCTGACGCGGCGCACGAGACCAGGATGCCTTCCGCCGCGGCCGTCTCCCCCCTGCAGCGCATCGGAGAATTCGCCGCGCTGCTGCGCGACCACGGCTTTTGCGTAGGCGTGGACGAGCAGCGCTGCATGCTGCGGGTGGCGCAGCAACTGGGCCCCGGCGAGCCATCCGCGGTGGAGTCGGCGTGGCGGGCCATCGCCTGCAGCGACCAGCAGGACTGGCGGCGCTGGCACGAGATCTTCGAGCGTTTCTGGTGGCCGCAGCGCGTGCGCGGCCAGGTCCGCGTGAGCCAGCAGACCCGGCGCTCGCGCGATCTGCGCCAGGCCGTGCAGGACCTGCACCAGCGCCTCGATGCCGAGTCCGCCGGGCCCCAGGCCGCCCGCACACGCGATGCGCAGGGCAGCGCCGACCAGGCGGTGGCCGAGGATTCCCAGGCGCCCGGGCGCGAGCGCGCGCAGGGAGGCGCCAGCCGCACCGAGGCGCTGCACGCGCGCGAGCACCAGATGTGGCTGCCCCAGGAGCTCGCAGCCTTGCAGCGCCTGGCCGCCGACATCGCGCAGCGCCTGCGCCCGCGGCCGACGCGCCGCTGGCGGGCCGCGCCGGCACGGGCCCAGGCGCGGCTGGACTTGCGCGCGACCCTGCGCCGCAGCGTGGCCTGGGGTGGCGAGCCGCTGCAGGCGGCCTGGCGCGTGCGCCGCGTGGAGCCCCCGAGACTGTTCATC
>DAIDHU010000332.1 GCA_027451915.1 Thiomonas sp.
TGCTGCGTTCGGGGCCGTTGCCGGCGCGCAACCCGCAGGAGAACCTGGCGGACCTGAAGGCGCAGATCGCGGCCAACGCCAAGGGGGCCGCCGAGCTGCTTCGCCTGGTGGAGGGCTACGGCCTGGAGGTGGTGCGGGCGTACATGCGCCATGTGCAGGACAACGCCGAGCAGGCCGTGCGCCGCGTGATCGGCGCGCTGCGCGACGGCAGCTACACCCTGGAGCTGGACAACGGCGGGCGCATCCAGGTCGCGGTGCGCGTGGATCCGGAGGCACGCAGCGCGGTGATCGACTTCACCGGAACCTCGGCGCAGCTGGACAACAACTTCAACGCGCCGCGCGCGGTGACCACGGCGGCCGTGCTGTACGTGTTCCGCTGCCTGGTGGACGACGACATTCCGCTCAACGCCGGCTGCCTCAAGCCGCTGCAGGTGATCGTGCCGGAGGGGTCGATGCTGGCGCCACGCCACCCGGCCGCGGTGGTGGCCGGCAACGTGGAGACCTCGCAATGCGTGACCAATGCGCTGTTCGGCGCGCTGGGCGTGCAGGCGGCCAGCCAGTGCACGATGAACAACTTCACCTTCGGCGACGAGCGACGTCAGTACTACGAGACCATCGCCGGCGGTTCGGGCGCCGGAGGCGTGTTCGATGCCGAGGGCAGGCTGGCGGGCGGCTTCGACGGAACCTCGGTGGTGCAGACCCACATGACCAACTCGCGGCTCACCGACCCGGAGGTGCTGGAGTTCCGCTTCCCGGTGCGCGTGGAGAGCTTCATGCTGCGCAGCGGCTCCGGTGGCGCGGGGCGCTGGAAGGGCGGCGAGGGCGGGGCGCGGCGCATCCGCTTCCTGGCGCCCATGACGGCGAGCATCCTGTCCAACGGGCGCCTGCGGCCGGCCTTCGGCCTGCGCGGCGGAGCGCCCGGGGCCACGGGCTGCAACCGCGTGCTGCGCGCCGACGGCAGTGAGTTGCCGCTGGGGCCCACCGCCAGCGTGCAGATGCAGCCCGGGGACGTGTTCGAGATCCTCACGCCGGGCGGCGGGGGCTTCGGGGCCGCCTGAAGGGCGCGGGCCGGGGCCCCTTCGCGAGGGGCCCCGGATCGAGGGAGATTAAACTTTCATCATATCTCCCCCATTTCAGGGATTGCCATGGTCGCCCGTCGTCCTTTGTTCGTGCTCGATATTCGCCGCAGTTTCGTGCTGCTGGCGGCCCTGTTCATCGCCTCCATGGTGGTGATCACCCTGGTCAATGTGAGCCATGGCCGCTCCGCCTTGCTGGCCGAGCGCAAGGTGATGCTGCGCAACGCCACCCAGACCGCGCTGGGCGCGGTGGAGTACTACGCGGACCAGGCCCGGCAGGGCAAGATGAGCGAGGCGCAGGCGCAGGCGGCCGCGATGGCCGCGGTGAGCAGGATGCGTTATGGCAAGACGGGCTATTTCAGCATCAACAACGACGATTTCCCCTACCCGAAGATGCTGATGCATCCCATGCTGCCGCAAATGGACGGCCATGTGATGGATGCGGCCAAGTTCGATACCTCGACCGGGTACCAGGTCGACGGCGAGGCTCCGGTGCGCACCGACGGGAAACTCAATCTGTTCACGGCCGTGGTGAAGGTTGCGCGCGCCGGCACGGGCTATGTCAGCTATGAGTTTCCCAAGCCCAAGCAGGGTGGCGGCGTGACCAGCGCGGACTATCCGAAACTCGCCTATGTCGGCACCTATGCCCCATGGCACTGGGCGATCGTCACCGGCGACTACGTGGACGACATCGACGCCGAGGCCTGGCACAACAGTGTCGGGGGCATCATTGTGTCGGGGGTGATGGTGCTGCTGTTGCTGGTGCTGGCGACCTGGATCGTGCGACGCATCGGGCGCGACGTGGCGCGCGGACTGGGGACCTTCCACAAGCTGGAGGGCGGGGATTTCACGGTGCGCTTCGATGCCAGCGGAAGCGACGAGATCAGCGCCATCCTGCGCTCGGCGCAGTCGATGGTGGGGCGCTTCACCCAGACCATGGCCTCGGTGGCGCAGGCTTCCGAGGGCATCGAAAGCTCGGCCCGCCAGGTCTCGGCCACCGCGCAGGGGCTGTCGCAGGCCACCTCGGAACAGGCGGCCACGGTGGAGCAGACCTCGGCCACGGTGGAGCAGGCCTCCGCGTCCATCCAGCAAAGCTCGGACAACGCCCGCCAGACCGATTCCATCGCCGAGGACGCGGCCCGTCAGGCGCGCGAGGGCGGCACGGCGGTGGAGCAGAGCGTGGAGGCCATGCGCTCGATCGCGCAGCGCATTTCCGTCATCGACGACATCGCCTACCAGACCAATATGCTGGCGCTGAACGCGGCCATCGAGGCCGCCCGCGCCGGCGAGCATGGCAAGGGTTTCGCCGTGGTGGCCGCCGAGGTTCGCAAGCTGGCCGAGAAGAGCCAGGCCGCGGCCAAGGAAATCAGCCAGCTGGCGTCCTCCACGGTGGAGAAGGCCGAGACGGCGGGGTCGCGCCTGGAGGCCCTGCTGCCCGCCATCGCCCGCACCTCCGACCTGGTGCGCGAGATCAGCGCGGCGGCCGAGGAGCAGGCCTCGGGCATGAAGCAGATCAGCACCGCCGTCGCGCAACTCAGCAGCGTGACCCAGCAGAACGCCGCGTCGTCCGAGCAACTGGCGGCGACTTCGGAGAGCATGAACGACCAGGCCGTGCAATTGCGCGAACTGATTCGGCAGTTCCGGATTTGATTCTCCGTGGCGCCCGGGCGCGCAATGCGCGGGCGCGTTTGCCCCAGATCAATGAATGGGGATATTGCCGCGAGATGGCGTGTCAGGCGTCAATTTCCATGCACAATCCGGCATCGGCCTTCCACGGTCCCGGCTCGCGCAGGGGCCGGCCCACCGCCCATGCCCTCCCGCGAACCCCCAGCGTCTCCCGACCCCGCAGGGCCGCGGGCCAAGGCCGGCGCCGGACTGGAGCGGCAGATCGCCGCCGCCTTGTTCGAGTCCCAGCTGGGCATCCTGGTGACCGACGCCCACGGCGTGGTGCAGCGTGTCAACCGCGCCTTCACCTGCATCACCGGCTACGAGCCGCAGGACATCGTCGGGCGCAACCCCCGCATGCTGCGCTCGGGCTTGCAGGCCCCGGCCTTCTATACCGAGATGTGGCGCCAGTTGCGCGAGCACGGGCACTGGCAGGGCGAACTGGTGAACCGGCACCGCGACGGCTCGCTGTACCACGAGCGCCTGGATGTGACGGCCATCCGCGATGCCGGGGGCGCCGTGCTGCACTACGTGGGGACGATCTCGGACATCACCCGCGAGAAAAGCGCCAGCGCGCGCATCGAGCACCTGCGCTACCACGACCCCCTGACCGAGCTTCCCAACCGCAGCCTGCTGCAGGACCGGCTGCAGCATGCGCTGCAGGCCGATTCCCGCAGCGGGGAGTTCGGCGCGCTGCTGCTGCTCGACCTGGATGACTTCAAGAACGTCAACGACTCGCTGGGCCATGCCTTCGGCGACCGCGTGCTGGTGCAGGCGGCGCAGCGCATGCGCCGGGCCCTGCGCGCCGAGGACACGCTGGCGCGTTTCGGCGGCGACACCTTCGCGGTCCTGGTCGAGGGCCTGGGCCGCGTCGCGGCGGAGGCGGCCACGCTGGCCGCGGGCATCGCCACCAAGCTGCGCCATGCGCTGGAGCAACCCTTCCAGCTGGACGCGCGCACCCTGTCCTGCGGGGCCAGCATCGGCCTGACCGTGTTCGACGGCGACGCGCCGCAGGTGGACGGACTGATGCGCGAGGCGGAGCTGGCCATGTACCGCGCCAAGGCGCAGGGGCCGGGAGGGCTGTGCTTTTTCGAGCAGGCGATGCAGGTGGAGCTGGAGGCGCGCAACGCGCTGGAGGCCGACCTGCGCGCCGCGTTGGCGCGGCGGGAGTTCCTGCTGTACTACCAGGGGCAGTTCGACGCGCAGGGGCGACGCATTGGCGCGGAAGCCCTGCTGCGCTGGATGCACCCGGGCCGGGGCCTGCTCGGGCCGGGCTGTTTCATCCACCTGGCCGAGCAGACCGGGCTGATCGAGGCCCTAGGCCAGTGGGTGCTGGAGCAGGCCTGCGAGCGCCTGGCCGCCTGGGCGCGGGAGCCGGCCACGCAGGGCCTGAGCCTGGCGGTGAACGTGAGCGCACGCCAGTTCCGGCATGCCGATTTCGTGCCCCGGGTGCTCCAGGCCCTGGACGCCGCGGGGGCGGATCCACGGCGCCTGCAACTGGAGATCACCGAGAGCCTGGCGCTGGAGAACCTGCAGGACACGGTCCGCAAGCTGCGCGAGCTGCGCGCCTGCGGCGTGGGGGTGGCGCTGGACGATTTCGGCACCGGCAATTCCTCCCTGGCCTATCTGGCCCAGCTTCCGCTGGATCAGATCAAGATCGACAAGTCCTTCGTCGACCAGTTGCCGCAGGATCCCACCTCGGTGCTGATCGTGCAGGCCGTGCTGGCCATGGGCCACGGCATGGGCCTGCAGGTGGTGGCCGAGGGCGTGGAGACGCAGGCGCAGTACGAGCACCTGAGCAGCCTGGGCTGCGATGTGTTCCAGGGCTATTTGTTGGCGCGCCCGGTGGCCCAATGCGAGTTCCTCGACGCGCATGCCGCGCGACGGGCGTGAACTTGGGCCCGGAATGCCTCAGGCGCCCGGATCGCAGTTCGTCCCGATAGTACCCACTCGCAGCGAGGTTTTTCATGCCCGTTTCCCCGGCCAGCGCGCTCGAACGACTCGAGAAGCGCCTCGAGCAACTTCCGCTGCTGCCGGAGGTCGTGCACGAGCTGATGAGCCTGCGGCAGGACAGCCCTGATTATTTCGAGCAGGTGGCGCGGGCCCTGCATGCCGACCCGGCCTTCGCCACGCGGCTGCTGCAGTACGCCAATTCGGCCGCGCTGGGGGCGGGGCGGCCGATCACCACCATCCAGGAGGCGATGCTGCGGGTGGGCGCGCGCGGCGCGGTGGATCTGATCCTGGCGCACGCGGCGGCGCAGGTTTTCGTGCCGCGCAGCGACTGGGAAATCCGTCTGTGGAAGCATTCGGTGGATGTGGCCTGGCTGATGCGCAAGCTGTCGGTGCTGGCCGTGGAGCACCGCGGCGAGCCCGACGAGGCCTACGTGTTCGGATTGCTGCACGACATCGGGCGCTTCGTGCTGTACCTGGAGGCGCCCGAGGAACTGCGCAGCGTGGAGGAGACCGACTGGGCCACTCCCGACGAATTGGTCGAGGCCGAAACCCGGATCTGCGGCTTCACCCATTCGGAGCTGGGCTATCTTGCGCTGCGCAAGTGGCGTCTTCCCGACGCACTGGCCGAGGCGGTGCGCTGGCACCACACCCGGCCGCTTCCGCTGGGCAGCATCGATGGACGCTACCGGGCGCTGAACGCCTTGCTGCAGGACGCCGACTGGATCGCGGTGGCGGCCGAGCGGGCCGAGAGCGGCGACGGCGCCGCCCGGGCCGCGCTGCGCGGCGCGCTGAACGGCAAGCTGCAGTTGCGCCTGCGCGGGACCGTGGACAACTTGGAATTCGCGATTCGCGAGGCCTTGCGCGAATCCGGGCGTATGCTCGCCGCATTGCACCTGCGGTAGTTGCGGGAACGGGGAGGGCGGTCCATGAGCTCGATGATCCTGCTGGGCACGCGCAAGGGAACGGTGTTGCTCGATCGTGGGCCCGCCGGCTGGCGCCCGCGTGCCATCGAACACGCCGGGATTCCAGTGTGCTACGCGGCGCGCGATCCGCGGGACGGCACGCTGTGGGCCTCGCTGGACCACGGCCACTGGGGGCCGAAGCTGTCGCGCTCGCGCGACGGCGGCGCCAGCTGGCAGGACCTGTCCTCGCTCAAGTACCCGCAGGGCGCGCGCTACATCGTCAAATACCTGCCCACGCCGGATTTCGACCCCGCGGCGCCGGCGGCGCAGCCCGAGTACCGGGATGCGACGGTGTACAAGATCTGGAACCTGGCCTTCGGCAACGCCGACCAGCCGGGGCGCCTGTACGCGGGAACCATTCCCGGGGGGCTGTTCGTCAGCGACGACGGCGGCGACAGCTGGGAGCTCAACCGCCCGCTGTGGAACCACGCGAGCCGCGGCGGCGACCTGTTCGCGGGGGACGCGACCCACGAGAACCGCTGGTTCGGAACGCCGGCCAGCGTGGACTACGGAGTCTTCGAGCCGGGCATCCACTCGATCGCCGTCGACCCCGGCGACGACCTGC
>DAIDHU010000333.1 GCA_027451915.1 Thiomonas sp.
CGCGCTGGCACGCCGCGGCAGCGCATGCCGGCGTGCGCAGCCACGCGGCGATCCCGGTGCTCGACGCGCAGGGGCGTCCGGTGGCGGTGGTGGGCCTGTTCGGGCGCCACCCGGGGCAGTTCGGCCCGCAGGCGGTCGGGCCGTGGCTGGCCACCTTGCTGCAGATCCTGCGCCAGGCCTGGACACGCTTCGACGCCGCCGCGCAGAGCCCGCCCGTGTCCAGCACCGCGATGGCGCGCGCGCGCCAGCTCATCGGCGCCTACCAGGTGCAGATGCTGTACCAGCCCATCATCGACCTGCGCGACGGGCGCTGCCGCAAGGTCGAGGCGCTGGCGCGGCTGCGCGACGGTGCCCGCCTGCTCACCCCCGACGAGTTCCTGCCCGCCTGCGGCAGCGTGGAGCTCGGGCAGCTGTTCCGCCAGGGCCTGGCCCAGGTGTTGCGGCGCCTGGGAGAGTGGGAGCGACTGGGGCTGCGCGTCGACGCGTCGATCAACCTGCCGCCGAGCGTGTTGCGCCAGCGCGACTTGTGCCAGGTGGTCGAGCACGCCTTGCGCAGCCATGGCATCGAGCCGCAGCGGCTGACCTTCGAGCTGCTGGAGACCGAGCAGTGGATCGGCGACGCCAGCATCGATCGCACCGTGGAGTCGCTCAAGGCCCTGGGCACGCGCATGGCGATGGACGACCTGGGCGCCGGGCACTCGACCCTGCTGCGCCTGCGGCGCCTGCAATTCGACCTGGTCAAGATCGACCGCGGGCTGGTGCGCGACATGCCGTCGAACCCGCAGGCCGTGGCGGCCATCGTCGGCGGGCTGACCGAGCTCATGCACCGCCTCGGACTGGTGGTCGTGGTCGAGGGCCTGGAGACTCCCGAGCTGGTTCGCATGGCGGGCGAACTGGGGGCCGACGCCGGCCAGGGCTACGCCATCGCGCAGCCGCTGGAGCCCGAGCAGGTGCTGCGCTGGCTTCGCGCGCGCGAGGCCACGCTGGCGGCGGCGGCCGGGGCCGCGCGCCCGGGGTCGGCCATATAACCGCCGGCATCTATCGGTATCACCACACTGTTGTTGGGATCGCGGGGCCCCCTGCCTAGCATGCAGGATGTGTCGAACCCACGGCGTCGCCGACGCCTTCAGCCCCGTTGCCATGTACCGCTACAGTGAATTCGATCGCGCCTTCGTGCATGCGCGCGCGGCCCAGTACCGAGACCAGTTGCGCCGGCACCTGGAAGGCAGCCTGGGCGAGGACGAGTTCAAGCCGCTGCGCCTGCAGAACGGCTGGTACATACAGCGCCACGCGCCGATGCTGCGCGTGGCCGTGCCGTACGGCGCGCTGGCCGTGCGCCAGTTGCGCGCGCTGGCCGACATCGCCGAGCGCTTCGACCGCGGCTACGTGCATTTCACGACCCGCCAGAACGCGCAGTTCAACTGGATCCCGCTGGAGCGCAGCGCCGACGTGATGGACGCGCTGGCCGAGGTCGACATGCACGGCATCCAGACCAGCGGAAACTGCGTTCGCAACATCAACACCGACGCGCTGGCCGGAGTGGCTCCGGACGAGATCGCCGATCCGCGCCCGTTCTGCGAGATCCTGCGCCAGTGGAGCACGCTGCACCCGGAATTCGCCTTCCTGCCGCGCAAGTTCAAGGTGTCCATCGGCGGATCGCTCGAGGACCGCGTGGCCTCCGGCTGGTACGACATCGGCATGCACCTGGTGCGCAACTCCGAAGGCGAGCTCGGGCTGCGCGTGCTGGTCGGCGGTGGCATGGGGCGCACCCCGGTCATCGGTACGGTGGTGCGCGAATTCCTGCCGTGGCGCCACATGCTGCTCTACACCGAGGCCATCCTTCGCGTCTACAACAGCTACGGGCGGCGCGACAACATCTGCAAGGCGCGCATCAAGATGCTGGTGCGCGCCGAGGGGCAGCGTTTCATCGACGCCGTGGAACGCGAGTTCGCGGCCATCGTCGAGCGCGA
>DAIDHU010000334.1 GCA_027451915.1 Thiomonas sp.
AGGAGCCTCAGGCCGAGGAGCGATTCAAGGAAATCGGCGAGGCCTACGAGGTGCTGGGCGACGCGGAAAAGCGCGCCGCCTATGACCGCCTCGGGTCGCGCTGGCGCGACGGCCAGGAGTTCCGTCCGCCGCCGGACTTCGGCAGCGGCTTCGAGTTCAGCGGCGGCGACGATGGGCACGACGACGCGCACGACGAGGCGGCTTTCAGCGAGTTCTTCGAATCCCTGTTCGGCGCCGCGCGGCGCGGCGGAGGCCACGCGGGCATGACTGGCGACCACCACGCACGTGTGGACATCGACCTCGAGGACGCCTTCGGCGGCGCCGAGCGGACCTTCACGCTGCGCAGCCCGCAGACCGACGCCTCGGGACGCGTGCGGCTGGCCGAGCGCAGCCTTCGCGTGCGCATACCCGCGGGTGTGCGCGCGGGGCAGCGCCTGCGCCTGGCCGGGCAAGGGGCGCCGGGCCCGCGCGGCACGCGCGGGGACCTGTACCTGGAAATCCACTTTCGCCCGCACCCCTCGTGGCGCCTGGTGGACCGCGACCTGTACATGGAGCTGCCCGTGGCACCCTGGGAGGCCGCGCTGGGCGCCAGGCTGCAGATCGCGGTGCCCGGCGCCAAGGTCGAGCTGCAGGTGCCCGCGGGCTCGCAGGGCGGGCGCAAGCTGCGCCTGAAAGGGCGCGGCCTGCCCGGCAAGCCCCCGGGCGACCTGTACGTCGAGCTGCGCGTGGTGCTGCCCCCGGCGGAGGATCCCAAGGTCGCCCAGGCCTGGCGCCGCATGGCGGCCGAGCTTTCCTTCAACCCGCGCTCCCCGGCGGGCGCCTGAACCCGAGGGCCCCTGCGATGCAAGCGCCCCTAGTCGATTGCCTGGCCATGGACGATGGCGTGCTGCTGCGCGCCGCCGACATCGCGCGCGCCTGCGGCGAATCCGAGGCCTGGGTGCTGGAACTCGTGCAGGCCGCCATCCTGGAGAGCTCCGAGGAGTCCCGCGAGGGCATGCTGTTCGACGGGCAGGCGCTGTTCGTCGCGCGGCGGGTGCGTCGCCTGCAACGCGATCTGGGTGTCAACCTGGAGGGCGCGGCGCTGGCGCTGCAGTTGCTGGAGCGCATCGATCGCCTGGAGGCGCAGTTGCGGCGTGCCGGGCTGCAAGCGCCCTGGTGACCCCGGGCGCGCGGCAGGCCTACTGCGGCGCCAGCTCGGCCAGGAGTTCGCTTTCCAGCTCGATCTGGGTGCGCTCGCTGCCCAGGCCCTCGCCCTGCAGCAGGAAGGTGTCTTCCACGCGCTCGCCCAGGGTGCTGATCTTGGCCAGTTGCACGCTGATTCCCCGCGCCGCCAGCACGCGCGCGATGGCGTAGAGCAGGCCGGTGCGGTCGCTGGCGCGCACGCTGAGGATCCAGTGGTTGCGGCGGTCGTCGGCGCGCAGGTCCACCCGCGGCTGCACCGGAAAGTTGCGCACCCGGCGCGAGACTCGCCCGCGCACCGGCTCCGGCAGCGAGCCGCGCTCGCGCAGGGTGCGCGCCAGCTCGACTTCCACGAGGGAGATCAGGTGGCGGTAGCGCTGGGCCAGCGAAGGTTCTGCCACGACGAAGCTGTCCAGCGCGTGCCCGGCCCGCGTGGTGTGCACCTTGGCGTCGAGAATGCTGAAGTTGTGGCTGTCGAAAAATCCGCAGATGCGGGCGAACAGGTCGGGCTGGTCGGCCCAGTACACCAGCACCTGCAGGCCTTCGCCGTGCGGGGCCAGGCGACAGCTGACCACGCTGCCGTCGCCGGCGCCGCGGCGCAGCAGTTCGCGCGTGTGCCAGGCCACGTCGGCGGGATCGTGGCGCAGGAAATAGCTCGAGTCCAGCGTGTCCCACAGCCGGGCCGAGGCCTGCTCGTCCAGCCCGTACAGGTTCAGCAGGCGCCGCGCCTCGGCCCGGCGCTGCTCGATCTCGGCCTGGGGATTGGGCGCCTGGCCCCCCAGCACCCGCAGCGTGGCGCGGTACAGGTCCTCGAGCAGCTTGGCCTTCCAGCCGTTCCATACCTTGGGGCTGGTGCCCCGGATGTCGGCCACGGTCAACAGGTACAGGGCGGTGAGCAGCGGCGCGTTGCCCACCTGGGAGGCGAAGCGCAGCACGACCTCCGGATCGCTGAGGTCCTCCTTCTGGGCCACCCGGGACATGGTCAGGTGGTGCGCGACCAGCTGGGCGACGAACTCGGTGTCCTCGCGGCTCATGCCGTGCGCGCGCGCGAAGGAGCGCAGTTCCTGCGCGCCGAGCTGCGAATGGTCTCCGCCGCGCCCCTTGGCGATGTCGTGGAACAGCGCGGCCAGCACCAGGCGCCAGGGCTTTTCCAGGCTGGCGGCCAGTTGGGCGCAGAAGGGGTATTCGTGGGCGTGCTCGAGAATGAAAAACCGGCGCACGTTGCGCACCACCATCAGGGTGTGCTGATCCACCGTGTAGACATGGAACAGATCGTGCTGCATGCGCCCGACGATGCGCCGGAAGGCAGGCAGGTAGCGCCCGAGCACGCTGGTGCGGTTCATCAGGCGCAGCGCGTGGGTGATGCCGCTGGGCGAGCGCAGGATGCGCATGAAGGCCGCGCGGCTGCGCGGATGGGCGCGAAAGCGCGCGTCCATGCTTTCGCGTGCGTGGTAGAGCGCGCGCAGAGTGGGCGCGGTCAGCCCGCGGATTCCCGGCGCCAGCGTGAAGGCCACGAAGGTCTCGAGGATGGCTGGCGGGTCGCGCTCGTACAGGCGAGGGTCGGCTGGCTCCAGGCGGCCGTCCTTGTCCAGGAACATGCCGTCGACCACGCCCTCGACGCCGGTGATGGGGCGGCCGCTCTGCGCGGCCAGCTCCGGCCACAGCCTGCCCTCGATGGTCAGCAGCACGATCTGGTTGAGCTGTTCCACCGCCTTGGCGGCCCAGTAGTACTGCTGCATCAGCACTTCGCCCGCGCGCTTGGTGGCCTCGGGCTGCAGGCCCAGCGAGCCCGCCACGGCCGTCTGCAGATCGAAGACCAGCCGGTCCTCGCGCCGGCCCGCGGCCAGGTGCAGGTGGGCGCGAATGCGCTTGAGCACCCGTTCATTGGCCTGGATCTTGCGCGCCTCGTAGGGGCTGAGCACGCCGCCGGCCAGCAGCTGTCCCCAGCTGCTGCCCAGGCCCGCCGCGCGGGCCACCCATAGCAGGATCTGCAGGTCGCGCAGGCCGCCTGGGCTTTCCTTGCAGTTGGGCTCGAGCGCGTAGGGCGTGTTCTCGAACTTGGCGTGGCGCTGGCGCATTTCCAGCAGCTTGGCCTGGAAGAAGGCGCGCGGATCCAGCCCGGCGTTCCATTGCGCGCGAAAGCGCCGCAGCAGCGCGGCATGGCCGCACAGCGCGCGGGCTTCCAGCAGCGAGGTCTGCACCGTCAGGTCGGCGGCGGACTCTTCCACGCAGGCCTGCACGGTGCGCACGCTGGGGCCGATTTCCAGCCCGGCGTCCCAGCAGGCCGTCACGAAACGCTCCGCGGCGGCCTGCGTGGCCGCGTCGGGCGCATCGGGCAGCAGCACCAGCACGTCGATGTCCGAGCCGGGAAACAGTTCCGCGCGTCCGAAGCCGCCCACCGCCAGCAGCGCGGCCGTCTCGGGCATGCGCGCCAGCGACCACACCTCGCGCAGTGCCTGCTCGGCGCCGCGGCACAGGCCGCGCAGCAGGTGGGTCAGGCGCCCGGGGTGGGCCCGAAAATCCTCGATGCACTGGTGGCGCGTCGCGCGCCAGGCGCCGCGGATGCGCGCGGCCTCGGCGCCCTGGCCCGCCGGGGCTTTCCTTGCAGTTGGGTTCGAGCGCGTAGGGCGTGTTCTCGAACTTGGCGTGGCGCTGGCGCATTTCCAGCAGCTTGCCTTGGAAGAAGGCGCGCGGATCGAGGCCGGCGCCCCAGTCGGCGCG
>DAIDHU010000335.1 GCA_027451915.1 Thiomonas sp.
GCGCCGGCGCCGCCGGTCTGCACCGCGGCCACCGAGCTCTGGGCCGCGCCTTGCCCGGCGACACCGTTGGCTGCCGCCGACCCGGTGGCGGCCCCCACCGGCGTGGCTGTCTGGGTTTCCACCGGGGCCTTCTGGTCCAGCGGGACGCCGGAGGAGCAGCCTCCGAGCACGGCGGCCGCGCCCAGTGCGGCCTGCAGGGGTGTGATGCGCGGGATCAGGTTCATGGTGCGGGTGTGCGAGGGCAGTGGGGACATGCTGGCGCGGCGACGGCAGGCAGCGGGGGTGGATCGGGGCGCGGGCATCGGCCGCGACGTGCGGGCGGGGCTGGCGCGGCGGCTCAGGCCGGCGTGGTCCAGGGCCCCCAGGCGGGTTCGCGCACCTGTTGCCCCGGCGCCGCGAGCGTGGTGCGCACACTGCCGTCGAGGGACACGGTGCGCAGCACCTGCACGCCGCGTTCGCCGGCTCCGTACACGAGGATCTGCCCGTTCGGGGCAAAGCTCGGGTGACCGTCGTCGGGGCCTTCGCCCAAGGCGCGAGTCGCACCGCTTTGAAGGTCCTGCAGCCACAGCTGGTAATTGTTGCCCTGGCGCGAAACGAAGGCCAGGGATTTGCCGTCCGGGCTGATCGCCGGGCTCACGTTGTAGCTGCCGGCGAACGTCACGCGGCGCAGATTCGACCCGTCGAGCCCGGATTGATAGATCTGGGGAGAGCCGTCGCGGTCACTGACGAAATACAAACTCTTTCCATCCGGCGCGAACACGGGTTCGGTGGCGATGCTGCTTGCCCGGATCACCGGCGTGGCGCGCCCCCCGCCCGCCGGAACCGTGTAGATCTGCGACGCGGCTCCCATCGTGAGCACCACCGCCAGCGTGCGCCCATCCGGCGAGAACGCCGGCGCGCTGTTGCTGCCGCGGAAGTTCGCCACAGCGCGCCGGGCGCCGGTGCGCACGTTCTGCACGAACACCACCGGCTTGCCGGTCTCGAAGGACACGTAGGCCAGGCTGCCGCCGTCGGGTGACCACGCCGGCGACATCAGGGGCTCGCGGCTGCGCAGCGCGGCCATCGGGTTGTAGCCGTCGCTGTCGGCCACCAGCAGCGAGAAGCTCTTCGGGCCACCGCGGCTGACGAAGGCGATGCGCGTGGCGAACACTCCGCGCTGCCCGGTGAGCTTCTGGTAGATGAAGTCGGCGATGCGGTGGGCCGCCAGGCGCAGGTCGCCACTGACCACGCGCAACGCGATTCCGCCGAGGTCGCGCTGGCCCACGGCATCCCACAGCCGGAAGCGGATCATCCAGGTCTGCGGGCCGGCCGGGACCACGCTGCCGCCGCCGGCGGCCTCGAGTTGTTCGCCGCGCCATTGGGCGTACGCGGGCGGGCCGGCATCGCTCAGGGTCGGGGAGGAAGCGGCGGGCGTTACCCGGAACTGCCCGCTGCGCAGCAGATCGGCCCGGATGATGTCGGCGAGCGGTTGCGGGCACGCGGACTGGCCCTGGAAGGTGTCGACCAGCACCGGGATCTGGCGCGCGCCGATGCCGGAGACGTCCACGCGAAACTGCGCCTGGGCGAGCAGCGGCTCGGCGGCCAGGCCGAGCGCGCCTGCAAGGCGCAGGCCGTGGGCGGCCGCGGGCAGGGCCGAACCGAGAACAAAGCGTCGTCGTTGCATGGGACTCCTGGCAGGCTGGCACCGGCGAAACGCGCGGCAGCCCGAAATTCTATGCCGGGCCGCCGCCGCCCGGGCCGGCTTATGCGTCGGCCGGCCGCAATTCCCATGCGTGGCGCTCGAGCGCGGGGCGTCGCGGCTGGCTCAAGCCATGCCCTGCGCGCTGCAGCCCGGTACGCATGCGTTCGCGCACCCGTTCCAGGTTTTGCTGCTGGGCGTCGCGTGCCGCCTCCCGGTGCCACAGGTGAACGACCTCGGTGGCCCAGAAGCCGTCCACCCGCGCGCAGCCTGCGTTGTGCAGGCGCAGCACGAAATCGGCGTCCTCATGGCCCCAGCCGTCGAAGTCCTCGTCGAAACCGTCGACCGCGTCGAAATCGCGCCGCCAGACGCCCATGTTGCAACTGCGGATTCCCTTCCAGCGAAACCGCGGGTGCGCCAGGCGCCAGCGCGCCGGCCAGCGCAGGAACAGGCCCATCCACTTGTTGCAGGCGCCGCGCATGCGCTGGCGCAGCCACCAGCGCCATGACTTGCCGGTGACGTCGCCCTCCGGCAGCACGGCGGCCTGGCTGAGTTCGGCGCCGAGCAGCACGCGGCTGCCGTTGACCAGGCAGCCGGCGCGCGCCAGTTCGCGGTGCCTGCGCACGAAATCGGGCCGCGGCACGCAGTCGCCGTCCAGGAACACCAGGTAGTCGCCGCGAGCCTGGCGCACCCCCATGTTGCGCGCCGCGGCCGCGGTGAAGCCCACGTCGGCCTGCCAGGCATGCACGCAGCGAAACGGCAACGCGGCGGCGCGAGCCTGCGCCTGCAGGCGCTGCACGTGTTCCGGGGTGGATCCGTCGTCGGCCACGATGACCTCGAAGCCGCGGTCGGTCTGCGCCGCCAGCGCGCGCAGCACGGCCAGCAGTGCGTCGCTGCGGTTGTAGGTGGTGACGACCAGGCTGATCAATGCTGGGCGCATGGCAACGCGCGTTTCGGTGGTGCTCAGCTTCGCGCGCCGACACCGCGCTGCAGCAGCCACAGCTTCATGTAGCGGTAATAGGTGCCGTGGGCGTTGGCCAGCGCCAGCACCAGGCCCAGGCGCCCGTCGAGAAAGCCGGCGCGCAGCAGGTAGGTTCGCACGAAGGCCCAGAATCCCTTGCCCAGCGCCTTGGCCGGCGACGAGCGCCGACCTTCGCCGAACATCGCGCGCGCGCCCTCGGTGGAATACACGTTGAGCTTGTCCAGCACTTCGTGCAGGTCGGTCACCGACAGATGGATGATCGGCCCGTCCAGGGCCCCGACGCTGCCGTCGACCACCAGCGCGGCATGGGTGCGCGGTTCCGTGAAGCGACCGCGCTCGCGCCGGAAAAGCCGTGTGATGCGGTCGGGCCACCAGCCGCCGTGGCGCATGAACTGCCCGCAAAAGCTCGAGCTGCGGGGCATCGAGAAGGCCGCGTGCGGGGTTTCCTCGCGCAGCACGCGGGCGATCTGCAGCCGCAGCTCGGGACTCACCCGCTCGTCGGCGTCCAAGCACAGCACCCAGTCGCCGCGCGCCTG
>DAIDHU010000336.1 GCA_027451915.1 Thiomonas sp.
CTCGGCGCGCTCGATGCGACGCACCGCGCCCTGCTGTCGCAGCATGCGCAACGCGGCGCGGCGACGCAGGCGCAGGGCGAGCACCTCGCCCACGATCGCCGCGGCGCAGGCCGCCACGCTGCCCCACACGTACAGGGCGTAGCCGCCCATGGCGAGGAAGTCCCCCGTGGAATGCCAGATCATGATGAAGCCTCCATCAGATGCCCGAGCCAGGCCGAGTCTTGCTCGCGCTCGAGGATGATGACCCTGAGTCGCGCCAGGGTCGTGGAAATGGCGTACATCCATGCGGCCCCGGTCATCAGCAGGATGCCCGCGAGCATCGTGAGGGCCATCGAGGGCGCATGGGTGAGGGAGATCGAGGCTCCCTGGTGCAGGGTGTTCCACCACTGCACGGAGAAATAGATCACCGGGATGTTGACCACGCCGACCACGGCCAGCACGGCGCAGGCCTTGTCGGCGCGGCGCGCATCGTCGATGGCCGCGCGCAGCGCGATCTGCCCCAGGTACAGGAACCGCAGGATCAGCTCGGAGGTCAGGCGGGCATCCCACACCCACCAGGTGCCCCACATCGGCTTGCCCCACAGCGAGCCGGTGACCAGCGCGAGGGCGGTGAACATCGCCCCCGTGGGCACCAGCGCGGAGGCCATCATCCCGGACAGGCGGGTATTGAAGGCAAGGCCCAGGGCCGACCAGCCCGCCATGACCACGTAGATGAACATGGACATCCAGGACGCCGGCACGTGCAGGAAGATGATGCGGTAACCGTCCCCCTGGGTGGCGTCCGGCGGGGCGAGGAAAAAGCCGACCCAGGCGCCGGCGAGGGCCAGCAGCAGCGCCGCCCAGGCGAGCCAGGGCACGAGGCGTCCCGCCGGTTCGTAGAAGGTGGCCGGGCTGGCGTAGTGGGTCCAGCGGATGTTCGAGGTTTTCATTCAAGGGCGATCCTGACGGCGGCGGCCGCGGCGGGTGGCGCGAGGAACGTCGCGACCACCAGCATGGCCCCCAGAAGAGCGAGGTATCCCGTGTAGTCCAGGCCGGCGGCCTGGGCGGTGAGCGCGCCCGCTCCGAACACCAGCGCGGGCACATACAGGGGCAGCAGCAGCAAGGCCAGCAAGGCGCCACCGCCGCGGGTACCCAGGGTCAGCGCGGCACCGATGGCGCCGAGCAGCGAAAGCAGCGGCGTGCCCAGCAGCAGGGCCAGCACGAGTAGGCCCAGCGTCTGCGGAGCCAGACCGAACTGCAGGCCCAGCAGCGGCGCCAGCAGCACCAGCGGCAATCCGGCCACCAACCAGTGGGCGATGATCTTGCCCACCACCAGCCAGGCGAAGGGAGTGGGCGAGAGCAGCATCTGCTCCAGGGTTCCGTCGGCGAAGTCGTCACCGAACATGCGCGGCAGGCCGAGCAGGGTCGACAGCAGCGCCCCCACCCACAGCACGCCGGGACCGATGACCCGCAGGCGCTGCGGCTCCGGCCCGATGGCCAGTGGAAACAGGCTGGCGACCATGACGAAGAACACCAGTACGGTGGCTACCTCGCTGCGCCGACGCAGGGTCAGCAGCAGCTCGCGGCGCAGCACGCCCAGCAGCGGGCTGGAGCTCGCCACGGGCGTGCCCGCGACGGCGGCGGACCCGGCGGCCTCGAACACGACGTGGGGCGCCGCGCCGCGCTGGATGATCGGGCTCATCGGTTTCATGCGCCGAGCTCCAGGCTATGCCCCCCGGGAAGTGCGATGGGCTGGTGGCTGGTGAGCACCGCGCTGCCGCCCCCGCGCAGATGTTCCTGCACCAGCGAGCTCACCATGTCCACGCCGTCGGTGTCCAGCGCGGCGAAGGGCTCGTCCAGGATCCACAGGCTGGCGGCGCGCACCAGCACGCGCGCCAGCAGGGCTCTCCGCCGCTGGCCCTGGGACAGCACCCGCATAGGCAGCGATTCACGTCCGCGCAGTCCCACGCGCCACAGTGCGGCGCAGGCAGCGCGCGGATCCAGCGAGCGACCGTCGAGCGCGGCGCCCAGGCGCAGGTTCTCCAGCGCGCTCAAATCGTCCTTCACGGCATGGCGATGGCCGAAATAGGCCAGCGCGGCTCGGTAGTCCTCCCCGGCGCGCGACAGCTCGACCCCATTCCACGCGACGATTCCGGCTTGAGGGCGGGCCAGGCCGGTGAGCAGGCGCAGAAGGCTGGTCTTGCCCGCGCCGTTGGCTCCACGAACGTGCAACCACTGTCCCGGACGCAGATCGAAATTGAGGTCCTCGAACAATGCGCGATTGCCGCGGCGACAGCTCAGCCCGGTGGCTCGCAGTTCGTGCTCGGGTGTGGCGTTCATGACAGGCATCTCGAAGCTACCCGCGATCGCCGTCTTCAGCGCCCATCGGGTTTCGAGGCTGAACGATAGGCACGGCAGCCCACGCCCCCTTTGCGCGGAATCAAGCAAATCCACATTCCGGCAAAAACGACACAGGGCGGCGAGGCATGTCGCCAGGCCTTGATCGGGCGCAAACCGGGCAGCCCCATGGCCCTCCTAGGATCGGCGCGGGAAAGCCCTTCCGGCGCCGCCCCGGCGGTGCCCTCTCGCGATGTCGATTCGAATTCAGCCCGTGCGCGTGGTCGCCCTGTTCGCGGTGCTGGCCATCCTGGCGGTCTCGCTGTCCGTGCTGGCCCTGCTGTGGGGCCTGCGCGAGCGCGCGCTGGCCCGCGACGAGCAACGCACCGACATGCTGACCCGCATGCTGGCGCGGCAGACAGCGCAGAATTTCGCGCGCAGCGACGCCACGCTGCGCACGGTCGCGGACCGGCTGGACTCCTCCTTCATCGGCCGTCTCGGGCTGGACAGCCTGCCCGTGCACCTGCTGCTGGCCGCGCATGCGCATGGGCTGGGCGAATCCGGCACGCTGTTCATCGTGGACCCGCAGGGGCAGGTGGTGAACAGCACCCGGGCCTTTCCGGCGCAGCCGATCTCCGTGGCGGATCGCGGCTATTACCAGGCCTTCGCGCGCGAGGGCGCGCACGGCCTGTACCTCGGCGGCCCGGTGAGCAGCCGCGCCAGCGCCGACTGGACCGTGCACCTTGCCCGCGCGCTGCGCAATCCGGACGGATCCCTGCGCGGGGTGCTGGTGGCGGGAATCGCGCGCGATCAGCTGGAGTCGCTGTTTCGCTACGTGCTGCAGGACTTCGGACGCCCGGTCGCGCTGTACCTCGCCGACGGTCGACTGCTGGCCAGCCTGCCCCGGCGCGACGCCCTGCTGGACCAGCAGGCACCGGAACTCGCCGGCCTGAGGCTTCCGGCGCCCGGCTCGCTGTTGCGCGCCGACGTGCTGCGGGGCGGGAGTGACCAGCTGCTGAGCCTGTCCCGGGTGCCCGGACAGCCGCTGCTGGTGGGGGTGGAGCAGACCCGCGCGCAGACCCTGGCTTCGTGGCGCGAACTGGCCGCGCCGATCGCGCTGGGCGCGCTGCTGGTCTGCGGCTTCCTGGGCACGGCCGCGCTGCTGCTGGGCTACGAGTTGCAGCATGAGCAAAAGCTGGACCAGGCGCTGCGTGAGGCCGACGACCGGTACCGGCGCACCATCGATTCGGTGATGGATGCCATGGTGTCGGTCGACGCCGGGCACCGCATCATCCTGTTCAACCCGGCCGCTGAGCGCATGTTCGGCATCCCCGCCAGCGAGGCCCTGGGCCAGCCGCTGGACCTGCTGATCCCCCCTCGCCTGCAGGGCACGCACACCGGGCACATGCATGCCTTCGCGCAATCCGCCGTGGCCTCGCGGGACATGGCGCCGAACCGGGAGGTGCTGGGGCGGCGCGCCGACGGCAGCGAATTCCCGGTGGAGTCCGCGGTATCGCAGACCCGCATCGACGGCGCGCTGCAGTTCACGGCCGTGCTGCGCGACGTCACCGAACGACGACGACGCCAGGCGGAGCTGGAGCAGATGAACCGCGAACTGCGCCGCCTGTCCTCCGCGCAGCAATCGGTGCGCGAAGAGGAGCGCGCGCGCATCTCGCGGGAATTGCACGACGACCTCGGGCAGTTGCTCACCGGCGTCAAGCTCGATCTGTCGCGCCTGATCGCGCGCTCGCGCGACGGACGCGCCCTGAGCCCGCAGACCTTCGATTCCATGCGCCAGCTTCTGGACGGGGCGATGGCCTCGGTGCGGCGCATCTCGACCGAGCTGCGCCCGCGCATGCTCGACGACCTCAGCTTCGGCGAGGCGCTGAGCTGGCTGGCCGGGGAATTCGGCCGACGCAGTTCCATCAAGGTGCAACTGGAACTCACGGCGGCCGGACATGTGCGGGGAGACGCGATGTCGACCGGCCTGTTCCGCATCGTGCAGGAGTCCCTGACCAATGTGGCCCGCCACGCCCAGGCCACGTGTGTGCGCATCGAATTGTCCGAGCGCGAGGGCCGGCTGAGTCTGCGCATCCACGACAACGGCCGGGGGATCGAGCCGGGGCGCATCGGCTCGGGAGTCGGGCTGCTCAGCATGCGCGAGCGCGCGACCTCGCTGGGCGCCAGCCTGCACATCCGCGCCGCGCGGGGCGGCGGCACCGAGGTCGAGCTGGACCTGCCCCTGCACGAGCAGGCAGCCGAAGGAGAGACGACATGAACCGCATCGAA
>DAIDHU010000337.1 GCA_027451915.1 Thiomonas sp.
GGGCCTCCCGCGCGAGGTCTGCGAGGCCCAGCCCACCACCGACACCTACCGCCTGGCCCAGGGGCAGGACGAGTTCTACTTCGCGCTGGCCTGGCCCCAGATGGACCTGGCGCTGTGGGCGCGCGACCATGGCACGACACCCGAGCAGCTGGGGGAAGCGCTGGGTATCGAGACCGAGCAGGCTCGACAGGTGTACGCGGACATCGACGCCAAGCGACGCGGCACGGCGTACCTGCACTGGCCCGCATTGCGCATCGAGGCCGATGGGCAGGAGGCTGGCGCATGAATTTCGGGAGCCCGGATTGCGTCGAACGCCAGGCCCGCATGCAGGCGGCGCTGCGCACCCTTCCCGACAAGCCGGAGGAGACGCCCGAATCCGCACTGCGTGCGCTGTGGTGCCGCGCCGCGGGCCTGCAACTGTCGGTGCAGTCGGCGCAAGAGCAGGCGCCGCCCCCGCTGGACGCGGCTGGGCTGGCGCGCCTGGATGCGCTGATCTCGCGCCGGCTGGCGGGTGAGCCGCTGGCCTACCTGCTGGAGCGCCAGCGCTTCATGGGCATGGACCTGCTGGCCCGGCCTTGCGCGCTGATCCCGCGACGCGAGACGGAGATGCTGGGAGAGGCGGCCCGCGACTTGCTGCTCGAGGCCGCGACCGTGGTGGACCAGCCCTGCTGCATCGACGTGTGCTGCGGCAGCGGAAATCTCGCGCTGGCCATGGCCGGCGCGGTGACCTCGGCACGGGTGCACGGCGCGGATCTGTCCGCACAGGCGCTGGATCTGGCGCGCGAGAACGCTTCGCTCCTCGGCCTGGATGCGCGGCTGTGCTGGCACGAAGGCGACCTGCTGGCCCCCTTCGAGGGGCCCGTCTGGGCCGCAGGGGTGGATGTGCTGATCTCGGCTCCGCCCTACATTTCCAGCGCGCGATTGGAGTCCATGCCGCACGAGATCATCGGATTCGAGCCGGCCATGGCCTTCGACGGCGGAGCTTTCGGCGTGGGGATCCTGATGCGCCTGTTGCGTCAGGCGCCGGCCCTGCTGCGCCCCGGCGGGTGGCTGTGCGTGGAAGTCGGCCTGGGCCAGGGCGGCTCGATGCTGCAACTGGCGCGTCGCGACCGGCGCTACGACCAGGTGCGCGCGGTACTGGACGCCCAGGGCAACGAACGCGTACTGCTGGCGCGGCGCGCCGTGGAGCCACAGGGTGGCTGAGGTCCAGGCGCCGGACTACCGCGTGGAGATCGCGCGCCTGCCGGAGCAGGCAGGCTCCATTGTCGAATTGTGGAGCCAGGCCCTGGGCTACGCCGAGCGCAGGCCCCTCAAGCTCGATTGGGTCTACCTGCGGCATCCCGAGGGGCAGTCATGCCTTCTGCTCTTGCACCACGGCGGTCAAGTGGTGGGAGTCACCGGCCTGGGAAGCAGGCCGCTGTCCTGGCACGGCCGCGAACTGGATGGCGCGTTGATGGGGGACTTCGCGGTCGACAGCCACCATCGCACTTTGTTCCCGGCCTTGATGCTGCAGCGCGCCGCGCTGGAGCAGGGCCTGGGGCGCCACGGGCTGCTGTACGGTTTTCCCAACGCCAAGTCCCTGCCCGTGGTGCGGCGTGCCGGCTACCAGGTGCTTCCCGGCATGGGGCGCTACGCGCGCGCCTTGCGCAGCGAGGCCTACCTGCCGCCGGCCTGGCCTCAAGGCATGCGCCGTGCGGTTGGGGCGATGGCGGACACGGCGCTATCGTTGCGCCATGCGGCCGGGTTGCGGCGCCACGCGCGGGCATTGCAGGTCTCGTGGCTGGATGGGCCCGACGAGCGTTTC
>DAIDHU010000338.1 GCA_027451915.1 Thiomonas sp.
CGTGAGGTGGGGGCGCGGTTTGGGCAGCGGCTTGGGCAGCGGCTTGGGGATCGGCTTGGGCGTGACGGGCTTGGGGAGCGGCTTGGGAACCGGCTTGGGCTGGCTGAGTGTGATCTCCACCGGCGGAGGCGGCGGCGGAGCCTGGTGGGTGCCCAGCCAGGCCAGCGCGCCCAGCAGCGTGGCCTCGATCAGCAGCGCCAGCGCGAGCGAGGCGGGCCAGCGGCCGCGGCCGCCCGGCTCGCTCCAGGCTTCGACCGATGGCACCATGCCTCGGGACCCCGGGGGAGGGCCGGCCAGCGCGCTCACGATCCGCTCGCCTGCTGCGCGGCCAGGCCGATACGCGTGACGCCGGCGCGCCTGCAGGCGTCCATCACGCGCATGAGCAGTTGCAGCGAGGTGTGGCGGTCGCCGGCGAGCACCACTTGCACATGCGCGGGATCCGGCTTGTTCTCGAGCAGGCGCGTGAGCTGTTGCTCGTCGAGCTGCAGGGCGCCGACGTGGATCACGCCGGCGCGGTCGACCACCACGGTGACCTGCGGAGGAGGCAGGCCCTTGGCCGTGGAACTGGTGGGCAGCCTGGAGGCGATGCCGTCCGCCGGGATCATGCGCAGGGTCACCATGATGAAGAACACCAGCAGGAAGAACATGATGTCGATCATCGGAATGATCTCGATGCGAGCCTTGCGGGTTTCGAAGTAGCGCATGGGTGTTCTGGAAAAAAAAGGATGCCACAGCGACGCCGTGGCGCAAGCGGGCGGCCTGGGCTGCCCGCGTTCACGATGTCCGGTCGGGGGCGATTACTGCAGCAGCGGGGAGGCGACCGCGGAGGCGGCCGAGGCGCCCGGGCGGGGTGCCGCGGAAGCGCGGTCCTGGTGTCCCGCCTGCTGGGCGCTGCGGTAATGGGGATACATGCGGTTGGACAACATCAGCTTGATGCGCTCGAGCTGGTGCATGACCAGGCGCACGCGTTGGTGCAGGGCGTTGAACGCGACCAGGCCCAGCACCGCGATGAACAGGCCCGCCGCGGTGGCCAGCAGGGCCTCGCCGACGCCGCCGGTGACCGCCTGGGTCGCGGCGGCCGGGTGCGACAGCGCCTGGAAGGTGTTGAACATGCCCACGATGGTTCCCAGCAGGCCCAGCAGCGGCGCCAGGGTGACGATGGTGTCGAGCATCCACAGGCCGCGGTCGACCTGGGGCGCCTGGTCCATCACCGCCTCCTCCAGGCGATCGCTGAAATGGTCCAGCGTGTCTCCCAGGTCGTGGCTCAAGGCCACGGCCACGACTTGCGCGGCGGGAGATTTCGCATCTCCCTGCAGGCGCTCGTGCAGCAGGCTGGTGTCCACATGGCCGTGGGCCTTGAGTTCGCGCACCCAGCGCAGGCACTGGGACTGCATGCGGCCGAGCGCCCAGAAGCGCTCGATGGCCACGGCCAGCGCCACCAGCAGCAGCAGCGCCATGATGTAGAGGATGCCGCCGGATTTCTGCGCGGCATCGGTGATGGTCTGAAGGGAGATCATGAGCGGTGCTCCTGTGGGCTCTCAAGGACTCGGGCCGCGCCAGCGGGGCCGCAACCGGCCCGCCGCGCGGCCCCATGGGCGCTTAGAAGTCGGCGCTCAGTCCGGCGTAGAAGGTGCGCGGGGCACCCGGCATGCCCAGGACATAGGTGCCGGTGGTGTTCCCGCCCAGCCAGTCGCCGGGGAAGCTGATGAACTCGCTGTTGTTGTATTGCTTGTCGGTCGCGTTGAGCACCCCGAGGTGGAACTTCAGGTCGGTGATGGTGGCGTCGTGCATGGGCACCGTGCCGTCCAGCGTGAGGTTCCACAGCCCGTAGGCGGGGGCCTTCTGGTTGGTGGGCGAGTTGCTCTGGTCGCTCCACATGTACTGCGCGCCGGTGTACTGGTAGTTGATGCCGGGCACCCACAGCACGCCACCGCCGTAGACCTTGTAGTTGGCGCCGACCGTGAAGGTCTTGTCGGGTACGTTCGACACCGGCAGGCCGGCGTAGCTGGTCCCCCCGGTGACGTAGTTGTCGAACACCGCCTTCTCGAAGTTGGCGTTGGCGAACACGTCCAGGTTGTAGGCGACCTCGTCGGACACCGACAGATTCACGCCGTGGTAG
>DAIDHU010000339.1 GCA_027451915.1 Thiomonas sp.
CTACACTGAGATCGATCCGTGTACCAGCTTTGAGCAATTTGCTTGCGGCGGCTTCCAGGACCACCACAAGCTTCGATCCAGCCCAGCCAGCCATGTCCGCCCAGCAACAGGCAGACCAGCGCGAACAACAGGAGTCCGAAGGCCCCGAGCAGTCGCGCCGCGCCCCCCGTGGCCACGGCCTCGCGACGCAGCACACGCAGCGGAGGCACGCCGGCCAGGCGCAGCAGGGCCGGCAGCGCGAAGGCCAGCAGCAGGCTGCCCATGGTCAGGAAGGCCCATGCGACGGGCTGCCAGCCAGGCTCGCCCAGCTGGCCGGGGTCCACCAGGCGATGCAGCAGGCCCAGCAACAGTGCCTGCAGCCCCAGGCCGGCCAGGCTGCCCAGCAGGGTCGCGCTGATGCCCAGCAGCACCAGCTCGGCGCCCACCAATGCCAGCACGGTGCGCCGCCGCATGCCCAGGGCCTTGAGCAAGGCCACCACCTGCTGGCGCCGGCGCGCGAAATCCTGCGCCGCCACCGCCACCGCCACCGCGGCCAGAAGCGCCGCCAGCAAGGCCACCAGGCGCAGATAGTCGGCGCCGCGCTGCAGGTTGCGGTCGAAGCCATTGCCGGCAGCATCCGGGGTGCTCAGGCGCAGCCCGCGCAAGGCATCGCGACGAATCAGCGTGCGCGCCCATGCGGCGTAGGCGTCCACCACCGGCTGCGGCCCCACCAGCGCCAGCGCGTACTCGACCCGGCTGGCGGGCTGGATCAGCCCGGTGGAATCCAGGTCGGCCTGGTTGAGCATGACCCGCGGCGCCAGGCCGGGGATGCCGGCCCCGCGGTCGGGTTCGCCGCTCACCAGCGCGGCGATGCGCAGGCTGCGCTGCCCGAGCAGGATGGGGCCCCGCGGCGGCGCGCCCAGGCGTTGCGCCAGCTGCGCCGACACCCACACCGTGCCCGGCTGCGGAATCGGCGCCCGCGGCACGCCAGCGCCAGGCGCCACCGGACGCAGCGTGACGTGTCCGAGCAAGGGATAGCCCGGCCCCACGACCTTCACGGCCACGAGCTGGGTGCGCCCCTGCGCCCCGGGGCCCAGGGCCATGCTGGCGAACAGTTCAAAGCGCGCCATGCGCAGGCCCAGCGTGCGGGCGTGCTGCTCGAACTGGGCGGGCAAGGCATGGTCGCCGCGCAGCAGCAACTGCCCGCCCAGCAATTGCGCGGCGTCGCGCTGCAGGCCGGCTTGCAGGCGCTGCGCCACGAACCCCACGCCCGACAGCGCGGTGGCCGCCAGCACCAGGGCCAGCCAGATCAGGCCCATCTGCGCGGAACGCAGCTCGGCCAGCAGCAGGGATGCGAAGCCGCGGGCGCGCATGGGGAACTTGCCGGCCTCAGGCCGCCAGGTCGGTCTGGAACACCAGGCCCGCGTGCTCGCGCAGGGCGTGGAAGGAAATCTGCGGCCAGCGCTCCTGCAGCACCCGCAGCTCGGCGGCGTGGGTCAGCAGTACGGCGGGAGCGTCGACCACGTCGTAGGCGATGCGGTGGGCGTTCTCGTCGATGAAACGCTTGAGCTCGCGCTCGTCGTCGCTGTGGATCCAGCGCGCCACGCGGTAGGGCGTGGAGCCCAGGCGGGCCGCCACGTTGTATTCACCGCTGAGCCGGTGCAGCACCACGTCGAACTGCAGCGCCCCGACCGCGCCCAGCAGCAGGCTGCCGCTGAAATGCGGCCGGAACACCTGGATCGCGCCTTCCTCGCCCAGTTGCATCAGGCCCGTGCGCAATTGCTTGCTGCGCAGCGGGTCGGCGATTTCCACCGCCTGGAACAGCTCCGGCGCGAAAAAAGGCAGGCCGGTGAATTGCAGGTTCTCCCCCTCGGTGAGGGTGTCGCCCAGGCGCAGGGTGCCGTGGTTGGGAATGCCGATGATGTCCCCGGCCCAGGCCTCCTCCAGCAATTCGCGGCGTTGCGACATGAAGGCCACCACGGTGTTGGGGCGGATGTCCTTGCCGCTGCGCCCGACGCGCAGGCGCATGCCGCGGGTGAAGCGCCCCGAACACACCCGCACGAAGGCGATGCGGTCGCGGTGCGCCGGATCCATGTTGGCCTGGATCTTGAACACCACGCCGCTGAAGCGGGATTCGTCGGGCTCCACCACCCGCTGCACCGCCGGTCGCGGCTGCGGCGGCGGCGCCAGATCGACCAGCGCGTCGAGCACCTCGCGCACGCCGAAGTTGTTGATGGCCGAGCCGAAGAACAGCGGGGACTGGCGCCCCGAGCGAAAGGCCTGCAGATCCAGCTCGGCCGTGGCCTCGCGCAGCAGGTCCAGCTCCTCGCGCGCCTGCTGGTGCTCGGCGCCGAAGCGCTCGGCCAGCTGCGGGTTGTCCAGGCCGTCGATGATCTCGTCCTCGGCATCGTCCAGCCGGTCCTCGCCGGCACGGAACACCCGCATGCGCTGCAGGCGCAGGTCGAGCACGCCGTGGAAGTTCTTGCCCATGCCCACCGGCCAGCTCAGCGGCACGGCGTCCATGCCGAGGTGGCGCTCGATCTCGTCCATCAGGTCCAGCGGGGCGCGTACCTCGCGGTCCATCTTGTTGACAAAGGTGATGATGGGGGTGTTGCGCGCGCGGCAGACCTCGAGCAGGCGCAGGGTCTGCGCCTCCACGCCGTTGGCCGCGTCGATGACCATCAGCGCGGCGTCCACCGCGGTGAGCACGCGGTAGGTATCCTCGGAGAAGTCCTGGTGGCCGGGGGTGTCGAGCAGGTTGATGACACAGTCGCGCCACTCCATCTGCATCACCGAGGAGGCCACCGAGATTCCGCGCTGCTTCTCGATCTCCATCCAGTCGGAGGTGGCGTGGCGGCTGGCCTTGCGCGCCTTCACCGAGCCCGCGATCTGGATCGCCCCCGAGAACAGCAGGAGCTTTTCCGTCAAGGTGGTCTTGCCGGCGTCGGGGTGGGAAATGATGGCGAAGGTTCTCCTTCGCCGGATTGCATCGGGGTTCGCGCCGCTCGACATCCGAAATCCTCTCCTGGGCATCGCGCCCCGCCCAGCGCGCGCGGCCGTCGCGAGCCGCCGGCAATGCGGGGAACCTCTCAGTATAAACCCGCGAGCCCTGTCATGCCGACGAATCAGCCCTGTGGATCCGGCCCGGACGCCGGCTCGCCCGCGACTGCCTGCAGCCTGCCCAGCGCCCGGCGTTCCAGCCAGGCGCACAGTGCCGGCATCGCGGGCTGCGCCCCGAGCGCCTCCAGCAGCAGGCGCTCGGCGTCGTGCCAGTCGCCCAGTCCGCTTTGCAGGGCCGCGGCCAGCTTGCCCGCGCGCTGGTATCCCTGCCGCGGCCCGCGAGGCAACAGGCCGGCCATGCGTTCGGCCGACAGGCGCAGGCGCTTGGAGGCGATGCGCAGCGCATGCAGGCGCGCCGTGGCCTCGGCGTCGGGTCGCTGCCCGGCATGGGCGGCCTGCAAGGCGCCGGCGCATGCTCGCCACGCCGCGCGCCAGCGGCGGGAATCGTCGCGCAGGGCGTGCGCGGCCAGACGGCGCAAGGCCGCCCGGCCCTGTGCGCCTTCCCCTTTGCGCTCGCCGTGCCCCGCCGGCTCGCCCCGCGCGGCGCAGGCGCTGCAGCGCCCCAGCGCCAGCAACAGGCGCCCGAAGCGGGGGCTGCGCACATAGGCGCACAGCGCGGCACGGTGGCCGGCACGCTGCGCCTCCATGCGCTGCGCCAGTACCGCGGCCTGGGCCGCGGCGTCCACCTCGATGGTCTCGACCTCGCGCAGCAAGGGCAGCGCCACGTCGGCGTCGCGCACCAGGCCGGCGAGCTGGTGCGCCCAGCGCAGCTCGGCGCGCAGCCAGCGTGCCGCGGCCTTGCCCAGCTGGGGCGTCAGCCAGCGCAGTGCAGTGCGCAGACGGCGCAGCACCACCCGGAACTGATGCACGTCGCGCTCCTCGTCGGCCGAGCCGATGCGCTCGGCCCACACCGCCAGTTGCGCGCAGGCTGTGTGCAGCCAGTCCTGCACCGCCTGGGGCAGCGTGGCCTCGCGCGCCAGTGCGCCGGGTTCCGGCAGGGCACGCGGGCGCTCGCCGGCCAGCAGCGCGGCGGCGCGGCGCGCCTTGTCCACCGGGCTGAGCAGCAGGGCGAGATCCTGCGCCAGGGTCCAGGCCAGGTCCCAGGCCGGCTCCAGGCCGCCGTCCAGCACCTCCAGTTCGAGTTCGCACAGCGGGGTGTCGACCATGCCATCGGCGCGCCGCGCCTGGCACACGCCGCGATCCAGCGCCACTTCGATGCGCGCGCCGTTCCACGCCAATGGCCAGGTCCGGCGTTCGAAACGCGTGCCGAATCGGGGCTCGAGCAGCTTGCGCAGCGCAAGGGCATCGAGCCCGCGCTCTTGCGCGAAGCCGCCCAGCAGGGTCACGCGCAGTGCCTGGCGCAGGTCCCGCGGCCCCAGGCCGCCCGCCGCGCTGCTGTCCAGCGCGCGCCACTCCCACTCGCTGCGCTCGGCTCCCAGCGCATCGGCACCGCGCGCCTTCACCGTGACCACGCTGGCCCCCGGCGCATCGCGCACCCGCAGCACCAGGCCCGCCGCACCCAGTTCCAGTTGCGGCGTGTCGAAATACCAGCTCTGCAACAGCTGAGCACGCGGCGCCCCCGCCAGCACCAGCAAGGCATGCCCGGCCAGCGCCCGCGCCGTCTCCTCCGACACCGAGAACTTGAGCTCCCGCTCGACTCCC
>DAIDHU010000340.1 GCA_027451915.1 Thiomonas sp.
AAGGCGTCATGGTCATCGCCCTGGACAGCCCGACCGAGCCCGCCAGCGCGGTCAACGCCCTGTACGCGACCGACAACTACCAGGCCGGTGAGCTCATCGGCGAGTACGCGGCGAAGGTCATGAAGGGCAAGAAGCCGGTGATCGCCACGCTGGACCTGTTCCCCGGCAGCCCGGTGGGCGCGCAGCGCCACAACGGTTTCATGAAGGGCTTCGGGCTGGCGGCGGCGCCGGCCTCCAGCAATGAGTTGTCCAAGGCTTCCGACATCGTGTGCATGGCCGACTCCGACGGCGACCAGGCCAAGGGCCAGACCGCGATGCAGAACTGCCTGCAGAAAAACCCGAACATCAACCTGGTCTACGCCATCAACGAGCCGGCCGCCGCCGGCGCCTACCAGGCGCTCAAGCAGGCCGGACGCGAGAAGGGCGTGGCCATCGTGGCCATCGACGGCGGATGCAAGGGGGTCGAGCAGGTCGCGCAGGGCATCATCACCGCCACCGCGCAGCAATATCCGCTGAAAATGGCCGCCTACGGGGTCAAGGCCGGGGTCGAGTACGCCAAGACCGGCAAGATGGTTTCGGGCTATCACAACACCGGCGTGAACCTGATCACCGACAAGCCGATCGCCGGCGTGCCCAGCCACGGCACCAAGTTCGGCATGCGCATGTGCTGGGGTAACCGCTGAGCTGGCACCCCGGGGCCGTGCCCGGCCCCGGGGCAACGCCGACCCGATCCACCATCCGGCGCCCCCTGGCGCCGCGCGGAGACCACCGCCGTGAACGCCGTATCCCTTCCCCAACCCGCGCGACTGCGCCTGAACTGGGCCAGCCTGGGCCCGCTGGCCGCGCTGGTGCTGGCCTGTGCCTTCTTTTCCACGCAAAGCGACCGCTTCCTGCAGTTGCAGAATTTCGCGTTGATCCTGCAGCAGGTGATGGTGGTCGGCACCCTGGCCATCGGCCAGACCCTGATCATCCTGACCGCCGGCATCGACCTGAGCTGCGGCGCCATCATGGCACTGGCCAACGTGGTGATCGCCAAGCTCGCCGTCACGCTGGGCTGGAACCCCTATCTCGCGGTGCTGGCCGGGGTCGGCCTGGCCGCGGCCATCGGCCTGGCCAACGGCTTGCTGGTGACCAAGGCGCGCCTGCCGTCGTTCATCGTCACCCTGGGCACCCTGAACATCGCCTTCGCCGCCACCCAGATCTATTCCGGCGCGCAGACCATCACCGGGCTGCCGGCGCCGATCACCGCGCTGGGCAACCCGCTGATGATCGCCGGCGCCCCGGTGCTTTGGGGCTCGCTGATCATGCTGGTCCTGTACCTGCTTGCCTGGCTGGCGCTGCGCGAAACGGCGCCGGGGCGCCATGTGTACGCGGTGGGCAACAGCCCCGAGGCCGCGCGCCTGAGCGGCATCTCGGTGCATCGCGTGCTGCTCGGCGTGTACACCACGGCCGGCGCGCTCTATGGCATCGCCGCGCTGCTGTCGCTGGCGCGTACCGGCGTGGGCGATCCGCAGGCCGGACAGGTGGACAACCTGGCCGCCATCACCGCCGTGGTGCTGGGCGGAACCAGCCTGTTCGGCGGCCGCGGGCCCATGCTGGGCTCCCTGGTGGGCGCGCTGATCGTGGGCGTGTTCCGCAACGGCCTGACCCTGATGGGGGTCGAGTCGGTCTACCAGATGCTGATCACCGGGATCCTGGTGCTGCTGGCGGTGGCCACCGATCAATTCGTGCACAGGAAGGGCTGAGACCATGAACGCAGTCATCCAGGAAGCTTCCCGGCCCCAGGCCGCGGCACGCCCGGTGCTCGAGGGGCGCGGTCTGACCAAGCGCTACGGTCAGGTCACCGCGCTGCAGGGCGCGGATTTCGAGTTGCGCGAAGGCGAGATCCTCGCGGTCATCGGCGACAACGGCGCCGGCAAGTCCTCCTTGATCAAGGCCCTGTCGGGGGCGATCATTCCCGACGAGGGGGAGATCCTGCTGGACGGAGCGCCGGTGCGCTTTCGCTCGCCTCTGGACGCGCGCAGGCAAGGCATCGAGACGGTCTACCAGGACCTCGCGGTGGCGCCGGCCATGACCATCGCCGAGAACCTGTTCCTCGGGCGGGAGATGCTGCGCCCCGGACCCCTGGGCCGCTGGCTGCGCCTGATCGACAAGCGGCGCATGCTGGCCGAGGCGCAGACCCACATGGCCAACCTGAAAATCGGCCTGCGCTCGCTGACCCAGCCGGTGGAGACCCTGTCGGGCGGCCAGCGCCAGGGCGTGGCGGTGGCGCGCAGCGCCGCCTTCGCGCGCCACGTGGTGATCATGGACGAGCCCACCGCCGCGCTGGGGGTCAAGGAAGGCAACATGGTGCTGGAACTGATCCGCAAGGTGCGCGACCGCGGCCTGCCGGTGATCATCATCAGCCATAACATGCCTCATGTGTTCGAGATCGCCGACCGCATCCACATCCAGCGCCTGGGCCGCCGCGCCGCGGTGGTGGACCCCAAGCGCATCGGCATGAGCGAGACGGTCGCCGTGATGACCGGCGCCATGCTGCCCGAGCAACTCCCGGCCGACTGCCTGGCCTGACCCACGACGTGCCATGCTGAAGAACATCGATCCGCTGCTGACCCCGCAACTTCTCAAGGTGCTGGCCGAAATGGGCCATGGCGACGAGATCGCCGTGGTCGACGCCAACTTCACGGCGGCATCCCTGGGCGCCGCGCAGGAGCGCGTGCTGCGCCTGGCCGGCGCCGGGCTCGTGGCGGCCTGCGACGCCGTACTGTCCTTGCTGCCGCTGGACGTGATCGACTCCGGTCCGGTCGCGTACATGCAGCATGCCGGCATGCCCGAGGGGCAGCCCTCGCCGCTGCAGGCCCGGGTGATCGAGTCGGTGGCGCGCATCGGCGGCGTGCCGGCGCGGGCCTGCGAGGCGATGGAGCGCTTTGCCTTCTACGAGCGCGTGCGAGGGGCCTGGGCCATCGTGCAGACCTCCGAGTCGCAGCCCTTCGGCAATTTCCTGTTCAAGAAGGGCGTGATCGTCGCGCCGCAGGCATGAGAATGGATTCCTCCGACGCAGGGCCGCGACAGGACGAGGCGGCGCTGAGCGACCCGGCGCCGTCCGATGCGGCGCTGCCGCGCGCCCGTGCCTGGGCGCGGGGCTCGAACCACGTCGGAATGCGCCAGTTCAACGAGCGCGTGGTGCTGCAGGCCATCCGCGTGCACGGCAGCTGTTCCAAGGCGGAGATCGCCCGCAGCACCCACCTGACGGCGCAGACCGTGCAGCAGATCATCGGGCGCCTGGAGGCCGACGGGCTGGTGGTCAAGCGGGGGAGGGTGCGTGGACGCATCGGCCAGCCCTCGGTGCCCATGGCCCTGAACGCCGATGGGGCCTATGCCAGTGGCCTGACCATCGGTCGGCGCAACGCCGAGGTGCTGCTGGTGGACTTCTGCGCCAAGGTGCGAAGGCGCCTGAACGTGGAATACGCCTTCCCGGATCCGGCGACCCTGTTCGAGCGCATCGGCGAGATGGTCTCCAGCCTGCTCGACGACCTGGGGCCGGCGCAGTCCCAGTTGCTCTGCGGCATCGGCGTGGCCGCGCCGCTGTCGCTGGAGGCCTGGCAGGGTCTGCTGGGCTTCGAGTCGCAGGCGCGCTCCTGGCAAGGCGTCGACATCCGCGCCCGGGTGGAGCAGATGTTCGGTATGCCGGTGCGCTTCATCAAGGACACCAGCGCGGCCTGCGTGGCCGAGCTGGTGATCGGACGCGGGCACGACACCCGCGACTTCCTGTATTTGTTCATGGACACCTTCATCGGCGGCGGCCTGGTGCTGAACAACCAGTTGCAGGTGGGCCTGCACGGCAACGCGGGCGCGGTGGGCTCGCTGCCGGTGCGCCTGGCGCAGCCGGCCCAGCGGGAGCGGCCCGAGCAGTTGCTGGGGGTGGCCTCGCTGCACCAATTGCAGGCCGCGTACCGAGACGCCGGGCTGGAGCCGCTGGCCTGGCGCGACCAGCGGGCGCTGCAGGCCCCGTGGCGCGAACACACCCTGCGCTGGATCGACTCCGCCGCGGGCGCCATCGCGCTGGCCATTCACAACGTCATCTGCCTGCTCGACATCGACAACGTGATCATGGACGGCTCCTTCAGCGAGCCCCTGCGCGACGCGCTGCTGGCGCGGCTGCCCGAGGCGATGGACGGCTACGACTGGCAGGGGGTGGTGCGCCCGCGCATCCATCCCGGCGCCGTGGGCTCCGATGCGCGCGCCCTGGGCGCCGCGCTGCTGCCGCTGTACGCCGAGTTCATGCCCAGCCCCGAACTTTTTCTGAAGGCGCTACGCTGAAGCCTGTGTGTTCCTTCGATCCTCAAGCTTCCGATGACCCTCCAATTTCCGAATTACCAGGCGGATCCCCAACGTTACGACGGACGCATGCCCATGCGCAGCTGCGGACGCAGCGGCCTGCGGCTGCCGCTGATGTCGCTGGGCCTGTGGCACAACTTCGGCGACTCCTCCTCCTTGCAGAACCAGCGCGAAATGCTGCGCACGGCCTTCGACCTGGGGATCACCCACTTCGACCTGGCCAACAACTACGGCCCGCCCTACGGCAGCGCCGAGTCCAATTTCGGCGAGTTGCTGCGCCGCGACTTCCGCCCCTATCGCGATGAGCTGATCATCTCCACCAAGGCCGGCTGGGACATGTGGCCCGGCCCCTACGGCCAGGGCGGGGGCTCGCGCAAGTACGTGCTGGCCAGCCTGGACCAGAGCCTGGCGCGCATGGGGCTGGACTATGTCGACATCTTCTATTCCCATCGCTTCGACGCCAACACTCCGCTGGAGGAGACCGCGGGCGCGCTGGCCACGGCCGTGCACAGCGGCCGCGCGCTGTACGTGGGGATTTCCTCCTACTCCCCGGCATCCACGCGCAAGATGGCCGCGCTGCTGGCCGAGCACAAGGTGCCGTTGCTGATCCACCAGCCGTCCTACAACCTGCTCAACCGCTGGATCGAGCCCGAGCTGCTCGGCACCCTGGAGCAAGTGGGTGCCGGATGCATCAACTTCACCGCGCTGGCCCAGGGCCTGCTGACGGGCAAATACCTGGAGGGGATCCCGCAGGACGCTCGCATCCATCGCCCGGGCGGAGCCTCGCTGCGGCCCGAGCACCTGAGCGCGGACAACATCGCGCGGGTGCGCGCGCTGAACGCCGTCGCGCAGCGTCGGGGGCAGTCGCTGGCGCAGATGGCCCTGGCCTGGGTGCTGCGCGATCCGCGCGTGAGCTCCACGCTGATCGGCGCCAGCCGCGCCGAGCAGATCGTCGAGAACGTCGGCGCCTTGCGCAACCTGGAATTTTCCGCCGAGGAACTCGCCGAGATCGACCGCCACGCCCAGGAGGGCGGCGTGGATCTGTGGCGCGCGCCGTCGACCGACCAGGCGTTGTAGTGGACGGCCCGCCCCGGCGAGCGGTGTGTCCGGCGCGCTACACCCGCGCTTGCCCCTCGCCGGAAATGCGGGCAGATCCGTAGAATCCCTGATATTCCCACGTCTCGCCGCGCAAGCGCGCGGTTGGTCGACATGCGCATCGAGCTGTCTGTTCTCATCGGCACCGTGGCTGCCAGCCTGACCACCTTGTCGTTCGTTCCGCAGGCCGTTCAAACCTTTCGCACCCGCGACGTCAGGGGCATCTCGCTATGGGCCTACGCGATGTTCTGCGTCGGCGTGGCGCTGTGGGTGTTGTACGGCATCTACCTGGCCTCGCTGCCGGTGATCCTGGCCAACGTGGTGACCCTGGCGCTGGCCCTGGCCATCCTGGGCATGCGCGTGCGTTTCGCCCTGCGCGGCCGACCTCCGGCCGCGCCATCCGACGCCCTGTTCTGAGTCGCGCCACCCCGTGGCTGCCGCCCGCCGGCCGCCAGGTCGAGGCCGGCGGCTCAATGGATCAGGCGCAGCCACCCCGCCTGCTGCAGGATCGCCACCCAGGCGATGAGCGTGAGGAAGGCCGCGGAGGTGGCCAGCAGCACCGTGGCCGAGCACAGACCGTGCATGTCACGCAGGCGACCGATCACCGGGTAGGAGCTCAGCATGGGCATGGCGGCCATCATCACCCCGGCGCCGGCCAGTCCGGGCGGGCCGGGATGCAGCAGCAGCATGGCCAGCAGCACCAGCA
>DAIDHU010000341.1 GCA_027451915.1 Thiomonas sp.
CCCTGCCGGCGCCCTGTCCACGCGCTGTCCACGCCCTGCCCACGCCTGCCGCCATGCCAACGCCCGCCTGCCTGCCCGAGCTGCCTGCCGTGTCCGCCGAGCCCGCCCGTTCGGGCCGCCCCGGCCTCGCTGTCCTCAGGGGCTGGCCCATTCCGGTCGCGAGGCCGGCCTGGGCGCGGGCCGCGCTGGCCGCCGCAGCCTTCGCGGTCGTCACGCTGGCCGCGGCGCAGCCTGCCCCGGCGCAGTCCGTCCCGCCCGCACAGGCAGCGCAGTACCTGCCGGGCGCGGGTGCGACGAATGTGCAGCGCCTGGTGCATCCGAGCCTGCGCCTGAGCTCGCCGCGACAGGCGCAGGAGGCCCTGCTTGCGGGAGTGCAACTGCTCGGGCCGCTCGGCACGCCGGTGCCCGGGGTGCTGCGCCTGCAGGGCTCGGGGCTGGTGTTCGAACCCGCGATGCCGCTGGCCGCCTGCACCCGCTACACCCTGTCCGTCGGCCCTGCCGGCGCGGCCTCGCTGCGCAGCGAGTTCACCACCGCCTGCAGCCACTGGAGCGAGCCGGTGCAGATCGACGACCCGCATACGGCGCGGCGCCCCGATCGCGGCGCCGATGCCGTGCAGGTGGCCGCGAGCGCGGGCGGGGGTGCCTGGGCCGCGTGGTTCCAGAGCGACGGCCGGCGCAGCGCCATCGAGGCCAGCCGGCTGAGCCCGGACACCGGTTCCTGGCAGGGCCCGCGGCGCATCGACCTGCGCGCCGGCGCGGGCGCCACGCTGCCGGTCCTGGCCACGCTGTCCGACGGGCGGGTGCTGGCGGCCTGGGTGCAGGACGTGCACGGCCACGCCGGGGTGTTCGCCCGCGTGCTGGGCGCCGACGCGCACGCGCCGGCCGCGCGCCTGGACGATCCGCGCCTGGCGGCCAGCCCGACCGATGTGCAGCTGGCCACCGATGCGGCGGGCGACGCGGTCGCCGTGTGGCAGCAGCCGGGGGCTCGGCGCACACAGGCCTGGGCCGCGCACTGGAGCGCCGCCCAGGGCCGCTGGAGCGCGGCGCAGGCGCTCGATGCGGCGCCCGCGCCGGACTATGCGCCGGTCGTGGCCGGCGCGGGCGAGGACCGATTCGTGGCGGCCTGGGAACGCGGAGCGGCCGGCCATGAGCGCATCGCCGCCAGCCGCTGGCTGGGACAGGGCTGGTCCCGGCCCCGCCTGCTCAGCGCCCCCGGCGTGCGGGCACGCCGGGTCACGCTCGCGCTGGGTTCCGGGGGGGAACTGGCGGCGGCGTGGATCCAGGGCCAGGGCGCGGCGCGGCGCGTGGCTCTGCGCAGGCTGCTTGTGCCCGGCTGGAGCGGCGCCCCGGCGCGCCTGCTCGAAGGCCCCGGGCTGCAGGGGCCTGCCGTGTCCGCGGCACTGAGCCTGGACCCGGCGGGTGACGCGGCGGTGGCCTGGGAGCAGCAGACTTCGCCCCAGGGCGATTACGTGATCGAGGCGACGCACTGGATGCGCGGCGCGCCGGCTCCCCGGGCCGGCGAGCGCATCGACCCGCGCGGCCAGCGCAACGCCGGCAACCCCGTGCTGCTGAGCGACCCGGCTGGCAACCTGGTCTGCGCCTGGTACCAGGACACCACCCAGGGCCTGCAGGTTCTGGCCGCGCGATTCGACGCCTCCAGCCGACGCTGGCAGGCGGCCCAGCTGCTGTCGGATCCGCGCAGCACCGTGCAGGCCAGTTTCCCCGCGCTCGCGGTGGACGCAGCGGGCAGCTTCACCGTGGTCTGGCAGCAATACAACGGCTGGCGCGACATCGTCGAGGCCAGCCGGCTGGACTGATCGAGCGCCAGCCCCATGCCCCGCGCTTGCCGCGGGGCGCCAGGATTGCCATCGGCAACGCCAGGCCCTACGCTTGGGACGCGGGCGCCTCGGGCGCGGCCGCGGCAAGGGTCCAAGGGGGGCTTTTCATGCTGATCGTCACCACCGAGAACGTGCCGGGACACACGGTGCGCGAGGTCAAGGGACAGGTATTCGGCGTCACCGTGCGCAGCCGCGGGCTGGGGGGCAACATGATGGCCGGCCTGCGCACCATCGTCGGGGGCGAGATTCCCGAATACACCCAGATGCTGGAAGAGGCTCGGCGGCACGCCATCGACCGCATGGTGGAGAACGCCCTCATGCGCAAGGCCAATGCCATCGTCATGATGCGCTTCGATTCCTCCGAACTGGGCCAGTCGATGAGCGAGATCGTGGCCGACGGCACCGCGGTGGTGATCGACCCGGTCTGAAGCCGCCGGAGGCAAGGAAGCCATGCTGCGCTTGTTCGTGCTGCTGCTCGGCGCGGCGCTGAGCCTGGGCGGAGCGCTGGTGCTGGTGGTGCACGGGCCGCGCGGCGCCGGCCTGCAGGCCCTGGTGCTGGGCCTGCTGCTGCTGGGCGGCACGCTGTTCGAGCGCCTGCGCTACGGCGAGTCCGACGCGCCGCCCGCCGGCGCCGATTGGGAGCGCACCGACGAGACCTTCGTCGACCCGGGCAGCGGGCGCCCGATGGCCGTGTACCAGAACCGCAGCACCGGCAAGCGCCGCTACGTGCCCATCGGGCGCCGCTGAGCGGATCCCCGAGCCGTGTTCGCCGAATACCTCACCCTGGACGCCACGGATCTGGCGCGGCTGGTCGCGCGAGGCGAGGTCTCCTGCGTGGAGCTGCTGCAGGCCGCGCTGGCGCGCCTGGACGCGGTCAATCCCCGACTGCGCGCGGTGGTGTTCGACTGGCGTGAAAGCGCGCTGGAACAGGCGCGTGCCTTCGATGCGCTGCCTCGCGGCGCGCCCGAGCGCGCCAGGCCCTTCGCCGGGGTCCCGCTGCTGCTCAAGGACCTGGGTCAGGACCTGCGGGGGCAGCCCTCCACCTGGGCCAGCCGCGCGCGCGCGGGGGTGCTGGCGCGCAACACCTCCCATGTGGTGCAGCGCTGGCTGGAGGCGGGATTGCTGCCTCTGGGCAAGACCAATCTGCCCGAGTTCGCGCTCAAGCCGGTGACCGAGCCGGCGCTGTTCGGCCCCTGCCGCAACCCCTGGGATCCGCGGCGCACGCCCGGAGGCTCCTCGGGCGGCGCGGCGGCGGCCGTGGCGGCGGGCATCGTGCCGGTGGCCGGCGCCTCCGACGGTGGCGGCTCCATCCGCATCCCCGCCGCCTATTGCGGACTGTTCGGGCTGCGACCCTCGAGGGGGCGGGTCAGCGAAGCCCCCGAGGCCGACGAATTCTGGGAAGGGGCCAGCGCCACCCATGTGCTCACGCGCAGCGTGCGCGACAGCGCCGCGCTGCTGGACGCGGCCATGGGCGCCGCGCCGGGGGACCCGTTCACGGTGGCTCCCCCCGTGCGCGCTTACGCGCTGGAGGCCTGCACGGCCCCGCCGCGCCTGCGCATCGGCTTCAGCGTGGCCTCCCCGCTGGGCACCGGGGTGCATGCGGACAACGTCGCCGCGGTCGAACGCACGGTCGAGCTGTTGCGCGAGCTGGGCCACGAGGTCGAGCCGGCCGCGCCCGCCATCGACGGCGAGCAACTGGCGCAAAGCTACCTGGGCATCTATTACGGCCACGTCGCGGCCGACCTGCGCCAATGCAAACGCGAGTTCGGCGCGCGCGACCAGGATTTCGAGCTGGACACGCGGGCCATCGCGGCCATCGGCGAGAGCCTTGCGGCACCCGCCTTCGTCGAGCTGCGGCGGCGCTGGAACGGTTTCGCGCGGGCCCTGGCCGCCTTCCACGCCCGCCACGACCTGTACCTGACGCCCACCACGGCCCAGCCGGCGGCGCGCATCGGCGAACTCGATGCCCCGCCCTGGCAGCACGCGGCGCTGCGCGCGGTGCTGGCCTGCGGCCTGGGTGCGCTGTTGCGGCGCAGTGGCACGGTCGAGCAACTCGCCCGCGCCAACCTGGCGCGCACGCCCTTCACCCAGCTGGCCAACCTGACCGGCACGCCGGCGATGAGCCTGCCGCTGCATCAGGACGCGGACGGCCTGCCTGTGGGCGTGCAGTTCGTGGCGCCCTGGGGGCGCGAGGACCTGCTGTTCCAACTGGCCGGGCAGCTGGAATCTGCGCGCCCCTGGGCGCAGCGCCTTCCCGTCGCTGCCGCCTGAGCCCCGCGCGCGCCGCGCGCCCGCCAGGCTCAGGGATGCCAGCCGAGCAGCATCGCCACGCCGAGCGCCAGCACCAGGGCCAGCGCGACGCCGACCAGACGGCGCAGGGCGCGCAGCTGGGAGCGCAATTCCTCGATCTCGGGCGCCCGCGGCTGCGCCGGCGCGGGGGCGACGCCAGGCGTCGGGCGCTCGCCCGGCAGCGTATCGCCGGGGCCGGCAGCTTGCGCCGCCTCGCGGCGCTTGCGGATGTCTTCCAGCAGGCCTGGCAGGACGTTGTCCACGTTGGCCTGCGGCGGCGGCAGCTTGCCCGGCATGAAAAATCCTCCCCGCGCGCCCACGCGGCGCCCCGGGGAGGATTGTAGAAGCCGCCCCCGCCGGCGGGGGCGGGCGGACCGGACGGGCGGCGCGCCTTCAGTGCGCGCCCTTGAGCTGGGCGATGTAGTCCGCGATCAGCGGCACCTGGTCCTCCGGGATCGGCGCCTTGAAGGCATTCCTCATCTTGCTCACCTCGACCAGCCAGGCCGCCTTGCTCAGCGTGGGCTGGGTCTCGACCATGCCGTAGGAATGGCACATCAGGCAATAGGCGTTGGCGGCCTTCGCGCCGGCGCTGTCTCCGGGGAACACGCGATTGCTCACCGGCAGCTCGATGCTGCGGATCGTGGGCGTCGAATCCGCGGCGCTCGCCGTGCCGCACAGACCCAGGCCGAGCAGCATGGCACCCAACAGGCGCAGGGATGGCTTGTGGTTCATGGCTTGGCTCTCCTCAGGCGGCGGTGACGGTGACGGACTCGACCACGTTGCGCATGAAGCCGCCCGGATTCCAGTTCGGCTTCATCGGCTGCTTGAGCCCGTCCGTGTTCGTGCAGCGCACCATCAGCGTGTGCTCGCCGCGCGCCAGTTGCACATGCGCCTTCCACTGCCGGAAGCTGTAGCGCCCGTAGTCGTGCCCGAGCTGCGCCGGGCGCCAGCTGCGCCCGCCGTCGCTGGACAGCTGCACCATGCGCACCCCCGCGGCGCCGCCGAAGGCGATGCCCCGCAGTTCCACCGCGTGCCCGGCGCGTACCGTGGCGGCGCCGGCCATGTTGGTGAAAAACGACCTCGGCACCATGCGGTTGATGGGGACGAACTTCACCCCCTTCTCGCCCGGGCTCATGTCGGCATGGGGCCAGTTGTCCGGGATGGTGTAGGCGGGGTGCATCCAGAAGTTGGTGTCCTAGTGGTCCAGCACGCGAATGTGCTGCAGCGCCTTGGTCCAGTAGGTGGCGTACCAGCCGGGAACCACCAGGCGGAAGGGGAAGCCGTTGAGCAGAGGCAGCGACTCGCCGTTCATCTGCCAGGCGATCATGACCTCGCCGTCGCGGGCGTGGTCCACCGAGAGCGATTTTTTCAGATTGGGCGCGGTGGGCACGACCGGCCGGTCGGCTCCCTCGAACTGGACTTGCACGGCCCCCGGCTTCACGCCGGCGGCATCCAGCACGTCGCGCAGGCGCACACCCACCCAGCGCGCGTTGCCCATCGCCCCGTTGCCCCATTCGCCCCCCGGGACGCGCGGTTCGAAAAAGCCGCGGGAGTTGCCCGAGCACTGGTTCACCGCGGCCAGTTCCACATGCGGGAATCCGCTCATGAGCTCGGCCAGCGTGAAACGCATCTGGTTGTTCACATGGCCGCTGATCGTGACCGTGTGGGTGGTCGCGTCCATGGTCGTGGGCACGCCGGCCCAGTGCCAGCGCACGTAGAAC
>DAIDHU010000342.1 GCA_027451915.1 Thiomonas sp.
TCGCCGGCCGACAGGCCGTGCAGCACCTCGGTCTCCATGTCGCGCGAGGCGCGCAGCGAGGCCTCCGCGAGCTCCTCCCCGGGCTCGTCCAGGCGCACGAACACCGAGCGCTTGTCGTGCTCGTTGCGCTCGCGCCGGATCAGGCCGCGGGATTCCAGGCGATCCAGCAGCACGGTCATGCCCGGCGCCGTGATGGCCAGCGCGCGCGCCAGCTGCTTTTGCGTGGCGCGGCGGTTGTGGCGCAGCAGCTGCAGGATGGTGAACTCCACCGGACGCAGGCGCAACGGTTCGCCGATGGCCTTCTGGAAGGCGGCGCGGGTGTGGATGGAAGCCCGCGCCAGCTGGTAGCCCAGCACATGCCCCAGCACCGCCTGGTCGAGCCCGGAGGCGGCGACGCCGCGGCGCGCGGAGCCTTGGAGGACGGTGGTATCGGAGCTCATGGAGGGCGGCCGGGGCGCGGTCCCGCGACTTTAGCAGGCCGCCCGGCGCGCGACGCCTCGCGCGCCCCAGGCGGGCCCTGCGCTCAAGCCGACCGGCCTTGCTGTTCCTGGCGCACGAGCAGCTTGCCGTCGCGCAGCCCGGCCAGGCGGAGATGGTAGCCGATGGGCAGCAGGCGCAGCGACCAGCGCCCCTCCACCGCCCCCCAGATGCCGCGCGGGAACAGCAGCGCGAAGCCGATGGCCAGCACGCCCAGTCCGATGAGGTAGACCACGCCGGTGGCGCCGAACCAGGTCTCGGCGGCGAAGAACAGCACGGCGCCGAGTATCGGCCCCTCGAAGGTGCCCAGGCCGCCGACGATGACCATGAACAGCATGTAGGCGGTCCACTGCGGGCCGAAGAAGGTGGCCGGCTGGTAGGTGATGGAGCTCGCCAGCCACAGCGCGCCTCCCGCGCCGCAGCCCAGCGCGGACAGGAAGAACAGCACATGCTTGCTGCGCAACACGTTGACGCCGATGGAGGCCGCCGCGGTCTCGTCGTCGCGCACGGCTTGCAGGGATGCGCCCACGCGGCTGCGCAGCAGCAGGAACAGCACCCCCAGCAGCAGCACCATCAGGCCCAGGGCCATCCAGTAGGTGTCCGCGCGCCGCGCCGCCGGCGCGTAGGCGTCGATGCCCAGCAGCGACGTGCCGGTCTCGCCCTGCACGATGGGATCGATGGTCACCAGCAGGTGCAGCAACTCGGCCAGCACCCACATGCCGATGGCGAACTCCCCTCCCCCCAGCTTGAGCATGATCTGCCCCAGCGGCAGCGACACCAGGCCCACCAGCAGCACCGACACCAGCATGGCCGCGTACACGTCCATGCCGCCGGCCGACAGGCGCACCAGGAAATAGCCCCCGAGCCCGATGAAGGCCTGCTGCCCGATGGACACCAGGCCGCCGTAGCCGGCCAGGGCATTCCACATGGCGGCCAGCAGCACGTAGATGAACAGCGTGCTCAGCCGGTCCAGCACTTCCGGGCGCATGAACAGCGGCCCGAAGGCCAGCAGCAGCACCAGCAGCCCGACGCCAAGCACGAACCCCACCGCGCGGGGAGTCCAGCGCACCACCTGTGCGCCTTGCATCGCCTGCTTCATGCACCAGCTCCTTGGGGGGACGTGCGCGCGGCCCGCAGGCGCGGCCGACGCAAATGCCAGACTTTGGAATAGACCCGCAGCACCAGGATCACCAGGAACACCCCGTGCCCGGCGATGAGGAATCCGATGGGATTGATCTGCGCTCCGATGCTCTGCGACACCCCCAGCACGATGCCGCCCAGCAGCGTGCCCCACAGCGAACCGGTGCCGCCGATCACCACGGTCTCGAAGGCGAACAGCAACTGGGCCTGGCCCGCATAGGGAGCGAAGGTGCTGCGCATACCCAGGAACAGCGCGGCCACCGTGATCAGCACCATGGCGATGGCGCTGGCGGCCGAGTACACCATGCGCGAATCAATGCCGATCAGATTGACCGCGTCGGGGTCCTCCGCGGTGGCGCGAATGGCTCGTCCCAGACCGGTGCGCGACAAGGCCAGCTGCAGCGAGCCGAGCACGGCCACCGCGGTGCCGAAGGTCAGCACGTCGAGCTTGGACACGTACAGGTCGCCCACCAGCTGCCAGCTGTCGTAGGACAGCGAGCCGATGTTGGGCGCCAGGGAGCGCGTATCGGCCCCGAAGGCCTGGAACAACAGGTTGTCGATGACGATCGACAGCCCGAAGGTCGCCAGGATGGGCACCAGCATGCCGCCGCGCAGGCTGCGTTGCAGCAGCAGCCGGTTGAGCGCCCAGCCGAGCACGGCCATCACCGGCATGACCATCAGCGCGGCCAGCGGCACGTCGACGCCGAAATGCTTGCAGGCGCTGAAGATCAGGTAGGCCGCCAGCACCGCCAGGCTGCCGTGCGCGAGGTTGACGATGCGCATGACGCCGAACAGGAAGGACAGGCCGCTGGCAAGGATGGCGTAGTAGCCGCCCAGCAGCACGCCCTGGATGATCTGATTCAGGAATTCCATGTCGTGGCGGATCCTCAGTGCGCGGCCTGGGCGCCGCGCGAAAGGCCGAAGTAGGCGTCCATGATCTGTTCGCGGCTGAGCTCATCGCGCGCGCCCTGCAGCGGGATGCTCCCCTCGAGCATGCACACGACGCGATCGGCCACCTTCAGCGCGCGGGTCAGGTCCTGCTCCACCAGCACCAGCGTGGTGCCGGCCTGGATCAGGCCGTGCAGGGACTCGTAGACCTGGTCGACGGCGATGGGCGACAGGCCCAGCGAGATCTCGTCGAGCAGCAGCACGCGGGGGTTGGTCATCAGCGCGCGCGCGATGGAGGTGGCCTGCTGCTGGCCGCCGGACAGCGTGCCCGCCGCGGCCCTGAGCTTGGGCTTGAGCTGCGGGAAGGCCTCGAGCACGGACTCCAGGTTCCAGGGGCCCTTGCGCGCGCGCATGCCGGCCACGCGCAGGTTGTCCTCCACGCTCATGCCGCCGAACAGGCGCCGGCCCTCGGGCACCATGGCGATGCCCAGGCCCACGCGCCGCGGCGCGCGCAGGGTGGTGATGTCCTGCCCGTCGAACACGATGCGTCCGGCCGCGGCCGGGTGCGCGCCGGCCAGGGTGCGCATCAGCGTGGTCTTGCCCGCGCCGTTGGCGCCGACCAGTGCCAGCACCTGGCCCTGGTGGCAGTCGAAGGACACCGAGCGCACCGCCTTGAGCAGCCCGTAGCCGGCCTGGAGCGCCTCGATGCGCAGCAATGCGTCAGTCATAGGGAAACACTCCCGAGGTAGGCCTCGATGACCGCGGGATCCTTCATCACGGCATGCGGTTCGCCGTCCGCGATGATGCGTCCGGATTCCATGCACACCAGGCGCTGCACCACCTGCAGCAACACGTGCACGATGTGCTCGATCCACACCACGGTGATGCCGCGGGCCAGGATCTCGCGAATGATGCCCACCAGCTCCTGGGCCTCGCCGTCGGTGAGCCCCCCGCCGATTTCGTCGAGCAGCAGGATCTGCGGATCGGTGGCCAGCGCGCGCGCCATCTCCAGGCGCTTGCGGTCGAGCAGGCCCAGGGTGTCGGCGCGGCGGTTGGCCACGTCGAGCATGCCGCACAGGCGCAGGGAGCTCAGGCACAACTCGTTGGCCCGCTCGCCTCCGGCGCCCGCGCCCACCGCGGCGGCCACGTGCAGGTTCTCGAACACGGTCATGCCGCCGAAGGGGCGCGGCACCTGGTGGGAGCGCGCCACGCCCAGGCGGCAGCGCGCCGCGGCGTCCAGCGCGGTGACGTCGCGGCCGTCGAACTCCACGCTGCCGCTACCCGGCGCGTAGGCACCCGACAGCACGTTGAACAAGGTGGTCTTGCCGGCCCCGTTGGGGCCGACAATGCCCACGGCCTCGCCGCGGGCGATGCCGATGCTCACGTCTTCGAGCACGCGCAGCGCGCCGAAGCTCTTGGCCACACGGGTGGCCGACAGGATGGGCGCCGCCGGCGAACCGGCGGCGGGGCTGCGCGCATCAGGCATAGGGCAGCAGCTTGGCCTGGATGGCCACCTTGGGATCGTCGGCATGCTCGACGGTCGGGAAGCTCAGCTTGAAACGCCCCCCGGGCTTGGCCTTGACCCATTGGGAACCGATGATCGGCGCCGTGGCGACATTGGGCACCGGTCCCTTGGGGAAGTTGATGCGCCCCACGGTGGTGACGGTGTCGAGCACCTTCATCGCCGCGGCCACCCGGGCCTTGTCCTTCGGCGCTCCGCTGGCCTTGAGGGCCGCGAAACCGGCGTCGATCAGCGCCAGCGAGGCGCCGAGCTGCTGGGTCCACTGCTTGCCCGTGGCCTTCTCGTAGACATCGACCAGCTGCTGGCCTCCCAGGCCCACGACCGGCGAGACATAGGGGAAGGCCTGGGACCAGTATGCGCCCGACGCCACCTTGTGGCCCAGTTCACCCAGCGCGGCGATGTCGGAGGGAAACAGCCCGAACTTGGCCGGCATGACGATTTTCAGCCGGTGCACCAGGCCCTGCTGCGCGGCCTGGCGCAGGAAGGTGATGAAATCCGGGGGGATGGGCGCGCCGGTGATGATCTGCAC
>DAIDHU010000343.1 GCA_027451915.1 Thiomonas sp.
TTCGCCCTTGGCCGCGCCCCGCCCATGTCCCCCGTCGCCGATTCCGTGGCCTGCTGCGCCGAGCTGTTCGGCCTGGACCAGGAGCAGCGGGCCGCCGTGGCCCACGGAGCGCCCGGCCAAGCCTCGCCCGCCCTGCTGCTCATAGCAGGCGCCGGCTCGGGCAAGACGACCACCCTGGCCGCCCGCGTGGCTCGCCTCGTGCTCGACGGCGCCGATGCGCAGCGCATGCTGCTGCTGAGTTTCTCGCGCCGCGCCGCCCAGGAACTGCAGCGCCGGGTGGGCGCGGCGCTGCACCGCGCGCTGAACCTGCCGGCCTCCCAGGCGCCGCCGCAACTGCCCTGGGCCGGCACCTTTCATTCCGTGGCCGCGCGCCTGCTGCGCGAATACGCGCCGCGCATCGGCCTGGCCACCGACTTCAGCGTGCTCGATCGCGGCGACGCCGAGGACCTGCTGGGCCTGCAGCGCCAGGCGCTGGGCCTGGGGGATCGGCGGGCGCGTTTCCCGCTCAAGGGCACCTGTCTGTCCATCCACTCGCGCTGCGTGAACAGCGCGGAGGCGCTGGGAGAGGTGCTGCGCGCGCAGTTTCCCTGGTGCGCCCCGCACGAAGCCGAGCTGCGCCTGCTGTTCCAGTCCTACACCGCGGAAAAGCTGCGCCAGCACCTGCTGGATTTCGACGACCTGCTGCTGTGGTGGTCCCAGCTGATGGACGATCCGGTGCTGGCCGCCAGCGTGGGCAGCCGCTTCGACCACCTGCTGGTGGACGAGTACCAGGACACCAACCGGCTGCAGGCACGCATCGTGCGCGCGCTCAAGCCCGACGGCCGGGGCGTCACCGCCGTGGGGGACGACGCGCAGTCCATCTATTCCTTCCGGGCCGCCGAGGTGCGCAACATCCTCGACTTCCCGGCCCAGTACCCCAGCCCCGCGCGCGTGCTGGGGCTGACCCGCAACTACCGCAGCACCCAGCCGATCCTGGACGCCGCCAACGCCCTGATGGCGCAGGCGGCCGAAGGCTATTCCAAGCGCCTGTGGACCGACCGCGCGTCGAGCTGGCTGCCCGAGCTGGTGCACGTGGCCGACGAGGCGCAGCAGGCGGCCCACGTGGCCACCGAGGTGCTGCGCCAGCGCGAGCGCGGCATGCGCCTGCGCCAGCAGGCGGTGCTGTTCCGCGCCTCCCAGCACAGTGCCGCACTGGAGCTGGAGCTGGCGCGGCGAGGCATTCCCTTCGTGAAGTTCGGGGGCCTGCGCTTTCTCGACACGGCGCATGTGAAGGACCTGCTCAGCCTGCTGCGCTGGGCGGCCAATCCGCGCCACCGCCTGGCGGCCTTCCGCGTCGCGCAACTGCTTCCGGGCATCGGCCCGGCGCAGGCTCGCCGCCTGCTCGACGCGCTGCAGTCGGCCGCCGATCCGGTGCAGGCCCTGCGCGAGTTCCAGCCCCCCGCGGCGGCGCGCGAGGACTGGGATGCGCTGCTCGCGCTGTGGCTGCGCCTGCACGCCCAACCCCGGTGGCCGGCGCCGATGGAGCTGGCACGCAGCTGGTACGAAGCCCAGCTGCCGCGCCTGCACGACGACGCAGCGGCCCGCGCCGCCGACCTTCGCCAGCTGGCCCATATCGCCAGCTCCTACGGCCATGCCGAGCGCTTTCTCACCGAGCTCACGCTGGACCCGCCCGAGCTGGGCGGCGATCTGGCCGGCCCCGCGCATCGCGACGAGGACTATCTGATCCTTTCGACCATGCACTCGGCCAAGGGCCAGGAGTGGAAGGCCGTGTACGTGCTCAATGCCGTCGACGGCTGCATTCCGTCGGACCTGGCCTGCGACGACGCGCGCCAGCT
>DAIDHU010000344.1 GCA_027451915.1 Thiomonas sp.
AAAGTTCAGCGTCCCGCATACCGCCATCGCCACCACCAGCGCAATGGCCAGCACCAGCGGCCACGGCATGCCCGGCGTCACCGCGTGCAGAAACCGGAACACGCTGTACGAGGTCATCGCCCCGACCATCATCACGTCGCCGTGCGCGAAATTGATCAGGTTGACGATCCCGTAGACCATCGTGTAGCCCAGCGCCACCAGGGCATACATGCTGCCCAGCACCAGGCCGTTCACCAACTGTTGAATAAAGGTTTGCATCCCGAAAGTCCTTGTGGGTACGGTGCACGCGATGCGGTTACCCATGCGACCTCGGGGTTTCACGGGAGGTGATCCCGCGCTTCCCCCGCCGGGGCTCCGCCCGTGCCTGGTGGGCTCGGACGGGACTCCGGCATGCCGATGAGTCTCCTGATGGCAGACCACTCAGGCGCACCCGTGATCTTGCCGACTTTGTAGGTTTAACCGGTAATGATAACCACGGGGATTAACCCGTCTCCCCCACAGGCCGGGGGCAAGACCTGTTGCACGATGCCCCCCACCTGTGCTCGGCGCCTGCGCGCGCGGGCGCCGGATCGGGAAGCGCCGGGCGCGAGACCACGGCCACCGCCTGGGAAATAGCACAAAGTCAGCTCCAGAGCTAGCAAGATGCATGCCCGCAAGCTGCCGCGCACCAGGCCATGCGCGGCCCCGCCGGCGCTCAATCCCCCGGGGGTTCGGAGCATCGATCCCCGGAAGGCCGCGCGGATTCATCGCCCGGCGCAGCGGTCGCGCCGGAGCGCGCCTGCCGATTCAGGCGCCGCAGCTCGGCAAGGCGTTCGCCCAGGCGCGCCTCCAGGCCGCGGGGCGTGGGACGGTACAGGCGGGCTTCCGCAATGCCTTGGGGAAAGTAGCGCTCGCCGGCGGCGAAGGCCCCGGGCTCGTCGTGGGCATAGCGATACTCGGCGCCCGCACCGATTTCGCGCATCAGGCGCGTGGGTGCATTGCGCAGGTGCATGGGCACCGGCGCGCTGCCATGCCGGCGCACCAGTTCGCGCGCCTCGCCGGCGGCCAGGTAGGCGGCGTTGGACTTGGGCGCCAGCGCCAGGTAGAGCACGGCCTGCGCCAGCGCCAGTTCGCCTTCGGGACTGCCCAGGCGCTCGTAGGCGGCCATCGCGTCCAGGCTGAGCGACAGCGCGCGGGGATCGGCCAGACCGATGTCCTCGCTGGCCATGCGAATGAGGCGCCTGCCGATGTAGGCGGCGTCCACGCCGCCGTCGACCATGCGCGAGAACCAGTACAGGGCGGCATCGGGATCGCTGCCGCGCACCGACTTGTGCAAGGCGGAGATGACGTCGTAGAACTGGTCGCCCCCCTTGTCGTAGCGCCGCAGCGATTGCGCCAGCGCGGATTGCAGCAGGGCCATGTCCACGCTGGCGCTGCCCGTCGCCCGGGCCGTGGCGGCCACCGCCTCGACGGCGTTGAGCAGTCGCCTGCCGTCGCCGTCGGCATGCTCGGCCAGCAGGCGCAAGGCCTCGGCTTCGATGTCCAGCCCGCCGCAGGCCTGCAGGCCGCGGCGGGCCAGCAGTTCCAGCTCCTGGGGCTGCAGCGATTGCAGCACGTACACGGTGGCGCGCGACAGCAGGGCGCTGTTGACCTCGAAGGAGGGATTCTCGGTGGTCGCGCCGATGAACGTGAACAGCCCCGACTCGACATGCGGCAGGAAGGCGTCCTGCTGGCTCTTGTTGAACCGGTGCACCTCGTCCACGAACACCAGCGTGGGCTGGCCGGCCGCGCGCGCCGCCTGCGCCTGCACCACCGCCTCGCGAATCTCCTTGACCCCCGCGAGCACGGCGGAGATGGCGATGAAATGAGCCCCGAAGCGCTGGGCGATGAGCCGCGCCAGCGTGGTCTTGCCCACGCCAGGGGGCCCCCACAGGATCATGGAATGCAGGCGCCTGGTGTCGAAGGCCAGGCGCAAGGGCTTGCCGGGCGCCAGCAGGTGCGCCTGACCGATCACCTCGTCGATGGTGCGCGGACGCAGGCGTTCGGCCAGCGGCGCCTCGACAGGGGCCGCGCCGGCAGCTCCCGGCTGCAGGGGGTCCTGCGGGTCGGGGTCGAACAGGTCGGCGCTGCGGGCCATGGCCGGGGCGCTCGAAGCCTCAGGCTCCGCCCGGGCGAATCACCGCCGCCCCCAGGGGCGGCGTGAATTCGAAGGTGTCGGCGGGGAAATGGGGGTTCGCGTGCTGTGCGCTGAAGCGGATGGTCGAGGTGCGCCGGAAGGCGTCGCGCAGCACCATCTCGTCCAGCCGCGGCCCCTGCGCGCTCTGGCGCAGGCCCAGGCGCACCCATACGAAGGAACTGTCGGCGCTGCGTGGCGTGGCCTGCACCCATTGCAGGCCACCCTGCTCCGGCAGGGCCTGGAGCCGGAACACCCTCTGCACGTCGGCGCCGGACAACAGCGCCGCCGGCGTACTGCCCAAGGCCTGGGTCTGGGTGCTGATGGTCACCTGGTCGAGATCGTGGTCATAGGTCCAGATGGTGGTCCCGTCGCTGACGATGTCCTGCCGATAGGGCTTGAGGTACACCCAGCGAAAGCGCCCCGGACGCTCGAAGGCGAAGCTGCCCGAGGACAGCTGCGGCGCGCCGCCCTTGGCGGTCTGCACGCTTTGCGTGAACTCGGCCTGCGCCCCGTGCGTGTCGCGCAGCCACTGTTGCAGCAGCGCAAGTCCGTCGGAGGGTGCGGCCACGGCCAGCGGCAGGGCGGCACCGGACAGGGCCAGGCCCAGCAGCAGGCGCCGGCGGGCGGGAAGGCAAACAGGGGAGCGGGACATCGACGGGTGCCTCGGTGGAACGCAGGTCGTGGGAGATGGGAAGACGATGGCGCCGGCATGCCCCGCGCGGGACTCAGGATTCCCCGCGGGCAGGCACCAGGATGTCGCGGTTGCCGTTGCTCGAAAGCGCCGAGACCAGGCCGGCCTTCTCCATCTGGTCCAGCAGGCGCGCGGATCGGTTGTAGCCGATGCGCAGGTGACGCTGGACCAGGGAGATCGAGGCCTTGCGGCTTTGCAGCACGATCTGCACCGCCTGGTCGTACAGCGGGTCGCTCTCGGCATCGCCCCCGGCGCCGTCGAAGCCCCCTGCCTCGCCATCGGCGCCGAGCTCGGGCTCGAGCAGACCGGGCACGTAGTCGGGCTCGCCCTGGGCCTTGAGCTGTTCGACCACGCGATGCACCTCGGAGTCGGAGACGAAGGCCCCATGCACGCGCTGCGGAGCGCCAGAGCCCGGGGGCAGGTACAGCATGTCGCCCATGCCCAGCAGGCTCTCGGCGCCCATCTGGTCGAGGATGGTGCGGGAGTCGACCTTGCTGGACACCTGGAAGGCGATGCGGGTGGGAATGTTGGCCTTGATCAGGCCGGTGATCACGTCCACGCTGGGGCGCTGCGTGGCCAGGATCAGGTGGATGCCCGCGGCGCGCGCCTTTTGCGCCAGGCGCGCGATGAGTTCCTCGATCTTCTTGCCCACCACCATCATCAGGTCGGCCAGCTCGTC
>DAIDHU010000345.1 GCA_027451915.1 Thiomonas sp.
AGGTTGTGGTTGCCGCCGAAGGTGTGGCTCCACGGCAGCCAGTCGCACAGCACCGGCTTGTCGTGCTCCAGGAAGCGCCACGCCTGCGCCACCATCTGCTGGTTGGCGCACAGCATGCGATGGGTGTTGATCACCACCTTCGGATGCCCCGTCGAACCCGAGGTCAACAGATACTTGGCATGCGTGTCGGGCGTGATGGCCTCGAAGGCCCGCATCACTTCGGGGCCCTCGGCGGTGCGCAGCAGGTTCTCGAAGCGCAACGCGCCGGGGTAGTCGTCGGCGCCGTCGCTGAACACCACCACCGCATGCTGGCCCGAGCCGGCGACGGCGGGGCCGTACACCGAGGCGTCGCTGGCGTAGATCAGCGCCGGGCCGAGGGTGTTGAGAATGCCGTGGATGCGCGAGTAGTCGCCATCGTGCACCAGGCGGCAATAGGCACTCGACACCGTGCACACGGCGCGCCCGATGTGCATGCCGGCGAGCATCAGCAGCAGATGGTCGATGGCGTTGTCGGACAGCACCACGATCGGCGCCTGCGGCATGAGCTTCAGGCCCAGCAGGCTTTGCGCGATGCGCCCGACCTGCTCGCGCGTGGCGCGCCAGCTCAAGCGGCGCCAGGAGCCGTCCGCGACGCGCTCGGCGAAGGCCGGCGCATCCGGCGTGTCGCGCGCCCACTGCTCGAGCCACTCGCCCACGCAGCGCGCATAGGGCTTGAGCGGCTCGGGCGACCGCAGCACGAAACTGCCATCGTCGAAAGCCACTCGCACCACCCGCTGCGGCGCCAGCCCGAGACGCAGCGCGTGCGCCGTTGCATCCATGCCCATCTCCTCGCTTTTTCCATACACATGTGTATGTGTTTGGACGTATGCTAGGCCTACAATGACGCGCAAGGATCCGTACAAACCCGAGCCCGCGCCGCGCGCGGCCCACCGCATGCCCGCCTCCGAATCCCGTGCCCAACGCGCGCCGCGACGCCCTCGCGAAACCGCGGCGCGCCGCGAGACGCTGACTCCCGAACGCTGGATCGAGGCCGCCACCGAAGTCCTGGTCGATCACGGCATCGACAACGTGCGGGTGGACGTGCTGGCCACCCAGTTGTCGGTCACTCGCGGCAGCTTCTACTGGCATTTCCGCGATCGCGAGGATTTGCTGAGTCGGGTGCTGCAAAGCTGGCGCGACCGCTCCACCGAGCAGCTCACTGCGCGCCTGCAGGGCGCCAACCGCGACCCGCGCGTACAGCTTCGCGACGTGCTGTCCCTGCCCTTTCGCGGCCGCGCGGCGGCGCGCGCGGCGCGCATCGAGCTGGCGCTGCGGGCCTGGGCCCGGCACGACGCGATGGCGCGCCAGGCGGTCGATGAGGCCGACGCCAGCCGCATGGACTACATCGGCAGCCTGCTCGAGGCCATGGGCTTCCCCCGCGCCGAGGCTCGCCAGCGCGGGTTCCTGCTCTACAGCTACCTGCTCGCCGAGTCCCAGCTCGCCGGCGCGGGCAGCGCCGCCGAACGCGCCGCCCGCGGGCGTCTGGTCGAGGCGCTGGTGCTGCAACGCCTCGATCCCGCGCAGGCCGAGGCGCGCTGAAACCCTTCAGCGCCTGGCGCGCGCGGCGCGCAGGCGCGGGCACGGCGCGGACTCATCGCGCCGGGTCGCCGAAACTCCAGTTGGACACCGACAGGCCGCCGAAGAAATCGTCCTCGTGGTAGCTGCGCGAGGCGGCTTCGTGCTCCGCGGCGCCCACGACCACCATCAGCGGCAGCAGGTGCTCCTCCCGCGGGTGGGCCTGGCGCGCCGCGGGCGCCCCCTCCCACGCGGCCAATGCATCCGAGCGCGCCGCACCGGAATTCGCCAGCGAGATATCCAGCCAGTGGTCGAAGGCCGCGGAGGCCTGCCGGCCCGCCGGGCCGAAGGCGCGCAGGTTGTGATAACTCAGCCCGCTGCCGATGATCAGCACGCCCTCGTCCCGCAACGGGGCCAGGGCCCGGCCCAGGGCCAGATGCTCCCGCGGGTCCAGGCCACGCCGCAGCGACAGTTGCATCGTGGGCATGTCGGCCTGGGGGTAGATCACCGCCATGGGGGAATACATGCCGTGGTCGAAGCCGCGCTCGCGGTCTTCAGCCACCGCGATGCCGTCCGCGCGCAGCAATTCCTGCACGCGTTGCGCGAGCTCCGGAGCGCCCGGCGCCGCATAGCGGATGCCGTAGGTGTAGTCCGGGAATCCGCCATAGTCGTAGATCATGCCTGGCGCCGGATTCGACTGCACCGTGAACACCGGCTCCTCCCAGTGGGCCGAGACCATGAGCACCGCGCGCGGCCGTGCCCCGATCTCCTCGGGCACGCGGCTCAGCGCCGCCCCCAGGCGGTCGTAGGCGCCGTTCCACTCCTCCTTCATCCAGGGCCAGGGACCGCCGCCGTGCGACAGGAACAGGGTCGGAAATTTCATGGCAATGTTCTCCTTGGAAAGCGAGCGCCCGGGCGCCATGCCCGGGCCGCTGCGGCAGGCCCCGGACTCTCAGGCCCGAGGAGCCACGGAAGGCCGAAGGGCCAGGGCCCCGTCCCCGAGCAGACTCAGCACGACCAGGGATACCGCCCAGAACGCAGGATATTCCCAACCCCCGCCCTTGTTGGTGAACAGCCATCCGTTGGCGCCGTGCACCATCACGATGGTGCCCAGCATTTCCAGGGCCAGGGGAATGGCCACCCAGGGGGCGTAGATGCCGAGCACCAGTGCGACGCCCCCGAGGGTCTCCAGGGCGATGGTGGCGTAGGCGGCGATGGCCGGCAGGTGCAGCGAGGCGAAGTAGGACACGAAGCCGGGAATGGTGAACACGAACACCTTCAGGGCGAGGTGGGCCAGGAACAGGATGCCCAGGCTCACGCGCAGCAGCGCGATGCCGTAGGGGGCGGTGGATGTGCGAATCATGGTGTGCTCCCGCAAGGGTGGTGGGTACTCAGGCCTGGCGCAGCCAGGTCGGAGCGATCAGGGTGCCCAGGCCGGCGCCGTAGCCCAGATAGATGTTGAGCCCGGCCAGGGGTTCCAGGTAGCGGGCGTTGCGCAAGGGCCCGGCGTCGATCACGTCGAAGCCCATGGAGCGCGCCAGGTCCGCCACCCGCTGCCTGGCCTGCGCGTCGTCGGCCGCCACGAACACCGGCACCACCTGCCCGTCCGGCAGGCGCGCGCCCGCCGCCAGGCGCTGGGCGAACACCGTGTTGAAGGCCTTGACCACATGCAGCTTCGGCAGCACGCCGGCGATCTGCTCGGCCGCGGAGCTCGAGTGCCCCAGCGTCAGGCCCATGTAGTCGGGCGTCAGCGGGTTCGTGATGTCGACCACCACCGCGCCATCGGGAAGGCCGGCCGCGCGCAGCGCCGCGACGGCGTCCGCGTAGCCCGTGGCCAGGATCACGAGATCACTGGACGCCGCGCGCGCCGGGTCCGAGCTCGCGCCGAAGCGCTCGGCGCAGGCACGGGCCTTCGCGGAGTCGCGCCCCAGGATGTTGAGCGAATGTCCGGCGGCCTGCAGTTGCTGGGCGAAGGCCGTGCCCATGTTGCCGGTACCGAGAAGGGTGATGTTCATGATGAATGTCCTTTGCGCTTGGTGGATTCCCCAGCCGGCCTCGCGGTGGCGCGAGGAGCAGCTGGGCCATGAACAGCACTTTATGCCCTGGTTTTCCGCAAAAAAAGCCGATTCCCAGCAATGCACTATTGCGACATTCGCAATAACATGGGCCCATCATGGATCTGTTCACGGCTACGCGGGTGTTCGTGCAGGTGGTGGACTCCGGCAGTTTCGCGCGGGCCGCCGAGGTGCTGGATCTGTCCAACGCGGTGGTCACGCGTCAGGTCGCCGCGCTCGAGCGGCACCTGGGTGCGCGCCTGCTCAACCGCACGACGCGGCGCATGTCCCTGACCGACGCCGGGGAGGAGTTCCACGCCCGCTGCCGCTCCATCCTGGAGCAGTTCGCCGAGGCCGAGGCCGTGGCCTCGCGGGGCGCGCGCAGTCCGGTGGGGCTGCTGCGGCTGTCGGCCCCGCTGTCCTACGGAATCTCTCACCTGGCCCCGGTCCTGGCCCGCTTTCGCCAGCGGTACCCGCAACTGCGCCTGGACGTGGACCTCAGCGACCGCCTGGTCGACCTTGCCAACGAGGGCATCGACGTGGCGCTGCGCATCGCCACCCGGCTCGACCCCGGCATCGTGTCGCGGCGCATCGCCACGCTGGACGCCGTGGTCTGCGCCTCCCCCGACTACCTGCGAAGGTGTGGCCTGCCGCGCGAGCCGGCGGAACTCGCGGGACACGACACCCTGGGCTTCAGCTACTTGTGGGCGGGCGACGAATGGCCCTTCACGGCCCCCGACGGCCGCCGCGAGCACATTCGCGTGCATCCCGAGGTGCACTCCAGCAACGGCGAGCTGTTGCGCGAGCTGGCGATCGCGGGCGGCGGCATCATCCTGCAGCCTCGCTTCATCGTCGAGGAGGCCCTCCAACGCGGCGCCCTGGTGCCGATCCTGGAGTCGTACCGAAGCCTCGAGCTGACCCTGCATGCCGTGTACCTCAGCCACCGCTACCTGCCGAGCAAGGTGCGGGTGTTCATCGACTTCCTGCTCGAGACCCTGGGAACCGCGGTGCCGAAATGAGAGACGACAGCGACGACAGCGAGGCCAGGGCGCGCGCCACCTGGCTGCGAGCGCGCCAGGCATGGGGTGGAACCATCACGGCGCTGGAGTTCGGCGAGACCGCCTCGGCCGTCGCCGTCGGCGCTCGCTCCGAGCCCGAGCGGGTGATCCGGATTCCACTCGGCGTGGGGGATCTGGCGCGCAGGTATTTCCAGGCACCGAGGCCTGGCGAGAGCGCGATCGAGGCTGCGATCGCCGAGGTCGAGGAGCTGATCATGCCGCTGCGCTCCCTGGTACCGCGCGATTCGCGCTGCGCCACGGGGGATCCGCGCGTGATCCGCATCGCCCAGGCGCTCGAGGCCCCGCCCGGACCCGGGCTGTGCCTGAGCACCCAAGGGGTCGAGCTGGGTTTCAACCGCTGGGTATCCATCGCGCTCGGCCGGCCCGCCACCCAGGACACGATCCCTACGGATCCCGGGTTCGCCGCGAGTCTGCTGCTGCTGCGGGAGTGGCTGCATCACATGTCGTTCGAGAACATCGGCGTCGTCTGATCGCGGCGAGCGCCGGGCGCGCGCCGACACGGCGCGGCGCGCCTTCAGGATCGCGGCGGATCGGCATCGGGCTGCAGGGCCGGCGCAGCCAGGCGGAAGGCCTCCAGGCGCATGCAGGCCTGATCGACGGCGGCGATGCGGGGCCAGCGCGAGACCTCGACCTTGAATCGCCGCGCGCTCTCCACCTGCGGCACCAGGTAGACGTCGGCCAGGCTCGGCCGCAGGCCGAGGCAGAAATCCCCGCGCGAGCCGTCGGCCGCGAGCAGGGTCTCGATGGCATCGAAGCCGTCGGCGATCCAGCGCTCGCACCAGCGCTGCACCGCCGCCTCGTCGGAGCCGAAATCGGCGCGCAGCGCCTGCAGGATCCGCCGGTTGTTCACCGGGTGGATGTCGCAGCCGACGATCGCCGCCAGCGCACGCACGCGTGCGCGCTGCCCGGGGTCGGCGGGCAGCAGGGGCGGCTGCGGGTAGCGCTCCTCCAGCCACTCGAGGATCGCCGGCGACTGGATCAACAAATCGTGCCCGGTGTCCAGCGTGGGCACCAGGCCCTGCGGGTTCAGCGCCCGGTACGCCTGCTCCGTGTGCTGCTCCTTGCGCAGATCGACCGCCACGGACTCGTAGGCCAGGCCCTTGAGGTTCAGCGCGATGCGCAGGCGGTGCGAGGTTCCGCTGCGGAAGAATCCATACAGTTTCATGGGCGGCACCTTCAGGCCGGGTCGATGTGCGCGCGGTGGGCGTGCAGGGCTTCGAATATCGGCGCGTCGCTGAACCGGAACAGATCCATCGCCTGCCCCGCCTCGGCCTGCGCCGAGAAAGGTTGCCACGACGGCACCACGAACAGATCCCCGCGAGTCACCGTCCAGCTGCGATCGCCGACGCGCACCGTGCCCTGCCCCTCGAACACCTGGTACACCGAGGATCCGACCTCGCGTCGGCCGAGGGTGCGCGCGCCGGCGCGCAGCCGGTGCATCTCGGTACGCATGGTGGGCAGCACGTCGCGCCCGTTCGTGGGGTTGGTGAAGCGCACCGCGGCGTGGCCCGGACTCAGGGTCACGGCGTGGCCCTCGGCCTCCAGCGCCAGCTGCTCGGCCAGCGCGCGGTCGGTGTCGACCCAGCGGTACGCCAGCAGGGGCGTGGCCGGCAGCGCGTCGGGCCGCGAGACCGGGCGAAGCCCGGGGTAGCCCCACAGGCGCTCGGAGCGCGAGCGCTCGGGGGTGATCTTCTCCGCGGGGTCCAGCTGGTCGCGCCCGAACTCGAAAAACTGCGACTCGGTGTAGTAGGAAAAGGGAATGTCCAGGCCGTCGATCCAGGCCATCGGGCGAGTGGCCGCGTTGTGGTGGGCATGCCAGTTGCCCCCCGCCTGGGGCAGGAAGTCGCCGCGCGCCATGCGCACCGGGTCCCCGCCCACCACGGTCCACACGCCCTCGCCTTCGACAACAAAGCGAAAGGCATGCTGGCTGTGGCGGTGCTCGGGCGCATCCTCGCCGGGCATCAGGTACTGGATGGCCGCCCACAGCGTGGGCGTGGCGTAGGGCTTGCCGCCCAGCGACGGATTGGCCAGCGCGATGGCGCGGCGCTCGCCGCCGCGCCCCACCGGCACCAGCTGCCCGGCCTGGTCGGCCAGCTCCAGCAGGCGCGCCCAGCGCCACAGGTGCGCCTGCGCCTTGCTGCGCGGGTGCGGGGGCATGAGGTCGCCGATCTCGGTCCACAGAGGAACCAGCAACTCCTGCTCGAAGCCCTGGTACAGCCGCTCCAGCGCCGGCGACGGCTCCGGCTGCCCGGCCCCCGCCTTCATCGGCAGTCGCACCGGGCTCAGACCCTTGTTCGCATCCATGCTCATGTCTCCTCGCTGGTTCATTCCGGCGCGCCGACCGTGAGCGCCACCTCGCCCACGCCGGCCACGCTGCCCTCGATGCGGTCGCCGGGCTGCACCGGCCCGACCCCCTCGGGGGTTCCGGTGTAGATCAGGTCCCCGGGCTGCAGGTGGTAGTAGGTCGACAGGTCGGCGATCAGCTCGGGGATGTTCCAGATCAGCTTGTCGATGTCCGAGCGCTGGCGCTGCTGGCCGTTGACCCGCAGCTCGATGGTCCCGCGCTCGATCACCACGCCGGGCATGGGCACGATCTCCGACAGCACCGAGCCGTGCTCGATGTCCTTGCCGGTATCCCAGGGACGGCCCTTGTCGCGCGCCGCGAGCTGCAGGTCGCGGCGGGTCATGTCCAGGCCGCAGGCGTAGCCGTGAATCAGCTCGCGCGCCCGCGCCTCGGCCACCCGAAATCCGGGCTGGCCGATCACCACCACCAGTTCCATCTCGTAGTGGTAGTTGGAGCTGCGCGACGGGTACGGCACCGTCGCTCCCGACTCCACCAGCGTGGAGGGCGACTTGGTGAAGTAAAAAGGCTGCTCGACCGATTTGTCGACCGGACGCCCCATCTCCGCGGCATGGGCGTGGTAGTTGCGCCCGACGAAGAACAGGCGATTCACGGGAGCGCGCTCGACACGGCCACGCACGGCGACAGACGGCACGGCGGGCGGAGTCCAGAGATAGGTGGTTGTGGTCATGAGTTTCTTCATTGAGAGTACGAATGGCAGGTTTTCGACGCGCCCCGTGCCACGGGTATGCTCGCCATCCAGCTCACTTTGACAGCCCTAGTCAGTCGATGCGCAGGAAGACGCGCCCGTCCTCGATCTTGACCGGGTAGCTGCGCAGCGCATCGGTGACAGGATCGCACAGCGGCGTGCCGTCGCGAACGTCGAACTTGCCCTGGTGCAGCGGGCATTCGATCTCGTGGCCTTCGAGGAATCCGTCGCACAGGCGCGCATGGCCGTGGGTGCAGATGTTGTCGGTCGCATAGACCTCGTCGCCGA
>DAIDHU010000346.1 GCA_027451915.1 Thiomonas sp.
CTCGCCCTGGTAGCGCAGATAGCTCTCGCTCTCGAAATCCACGTCGAAGCCGTAGTTCAGCGCCCCGCCGCGCAGGCTGCGGCCGAACTTGCGCGCCATGGCGTCGTCGCTGAGATAGGTGATGTGGCCGATCATGCGCGCCACGCTCAGGCCCTGGCGCGGCACCACGCCGTGCGCGTAGTAGTCGCCGCCGTCGAACTCGGGGTCGGTGATGATGGCTCGGCGAGCCACCTCGTTGAAGGCGATGTTCTGCGCCGACAGGCTGGGGGCGGTCGCGCTGGCCACGCAGTGCGCGACGCGCTCGGGATGGCGTACCGTCCAGGCCAGCGCCTGCATGCCGCCCAGGCTGCCGCCCATCACCGCGGCCAGGCGCTGGATGCCCAGGCGGTCGAGCACGCGGGCCTGCGCGTCCACCCAGTCCTCCACGGTGACCACCGGGCAACGGCTGCCCCAGGGCTTGCCGGTGGATTCGTCGATGCTCATCGGGCCGGTCGAGCCGAAGCACGATCCCAGGTTGTTCACGCCGATGACAAAAAAGCGCCGCGTGTCCACCGGGCGCCCGGGCCCCACCATGTTGTCCCACCAGCCGCGGGTCTTCTCGTCGCCGCCGTAGCGCCCGGCCACGTGGTGGCTGGCGTTGAGCGCATGGCATACCAGCACCGCGTTGCTGCGCGCGGCGTCGAGCCTGCCGTAGGTCTCGACCATGAGATCGTAGGCGGGCATCACCGCGCCGCTCCTCAGCGGCAGCGGGGTATCGAAGTGCATGCGCTCGGGCTGCGGCTCGGGCGCTTCCGGGAACGGGGCCATGGAGGTTTGTGCGAAGGCGGGAGCGCTCCCCGCCGCGACGGCCAGTATAGGGTTCGCGTACAGTCGGGGCATGTCCAGGAAACCCAAGAGCTCGCTGCACGCGCGCAATTTCCCCAGCGCGCAGGAAGAAGCCGCCGCGCACCGGCTGCCCTCGCGCTACTCCGGCCCCGAGAGCAGCTACCGGCTGGCCTTCACCGACACCGCCTTCCTGCTGCAGGAGGACCTGCGCCCGGTGCGCATGCAGCTCGAGCTGCTCAAGCCGGAGATGGTGCAGCGCGAGCGCGGCATCGACGCCACCGTGGTGGTGTTCGGCAGTGCGCGCATCAAGGCTCCGGAAACAGCGCAGCAACTGCTCGAGCAGGCGCAGGCCGGAGGCGACGCGCAGGAAATCGCGCGCGCGCGCCAGGCCCTGAAGCTGTCGCGCCACTACGTGGAGGCACGGCGCTTCGCCGAGCTGGTGACCCGCGCCAGCCACGAGCTGGCCCAGCCCATGGCCGTGGTGACCGGCGGGGGGCCGGGGATCATGGAGGCCGGCAACCGCGGCGCGCTCGACGCCGGCGGGCCCAGCGTGGGGCTGAACATCGTGCTGCCCCACGAGGAGGAGCCCAACCCCTACATCACGCCCGAGTTGTGCTTCCGCTTTCATTATTTCGCGATGCGCAAGATGCACTTTCTCATGCGCGCGGTGGCCCTGGTGTGCTTCCCCGGCGGCTTCGGCACCCTGGACGAATTGTTCGAGGTGCTCACCCTGACCCAGACCCGCAAGGTGCACAAGCGCCCCATCCTGCTGTTCGACCGCGAGTTCTGGACTTCGCTGATCGATTTCGACCACCTGGTGCACACCGGCATGATCAGCGCCCACGACCTGCAGCTGTTCCACTACGTGGAGACGGCCGAGCAGGCCTGGGAACTCCTGCAGCGCGAGCTGGGCATCGACGCCGATACCGGCGCGGCCTGAGGCAAGCGCGAGCCGCGCCATGGCCTTTGGACGTTTCGAGCGCGCGCAGGGGGAGGCCCCCCTGGCCGACATCAACATGACCCCTCTGATCGACGTCATGCTGGTGCTGCTGGTGATCCTGCTGCTGACGGCGCCGCTGCTGGACGGGCGTATCGCGCTGAACCTGCCCCGCGTGAGCGCCTCGCCGGCGCCGGCGGCGCCTGGCGCGCTGCTGCTCGAGCTGCAACGCGAC
>DAIDHU010000347.1 GCA_027451915.1 Thiomonas sp.
CACCTGGAAGTACTCCTCCAGCATGGCCAGGCTGACCACCGGCGGGCCGCTGTCGCCGTTAGGGCGAAGCCGCGTGTCGACGCGGAACACGAAGCCGTCGGCGGTGAGGTCGGACAGCAGCGGCACCATGCGCCGCACCACCTGCGCGAAGTAATCGAAGTTTGACAGCGGGTGCGCGCCGTCGGTATGGCCGTCCTGATCGAATACGAACACCAGATCGATGTCCGAGGACACGTTGAGTTCGTCGCCGCCGAGCTTGCCCATGCCCGCCACCATGAGCTGCGCGGCGCTGCCGTCGCCGGCCCGGGGCACTCCGTGGCGCTCGCGCAGCTCGGCCTCGGCATGCTCCAGAGCCGCCGCGATGGCGCTCTCGGCCATGCAGCCGATGCCGTGGCACACCTGCTCCAGCGGGGCTTCGTGCAATACGTCGCGCTCCATCAGGCGCAGCATCAGCGCGTTGCGCACCCGCCGCAGCGCGCATGCCAGGCCCTCGCTCGCCTGCAGGCGCCGCACCGCGGCGTCGATGGCGTCGCGGTCGGGAATGCCGGCGTCCCATAGGGCGTGAATGTCGTCGAAGCGACCGGACTGACGGCGGTAGAAGCGGGAAAACGCGTCGAGTTGCATGCGCTGCGAATGTCGGGGCCGAAGCCCGGCGAAGCCCAGGTGTTTCACCACGCAGCATATTGCAGGCCGGCTTCGCGTGCAGCAGGGCTTCAGGGGATCCGCGGCGCATGGCACCTTGGCTACCATCCCCGGAGGGGCCGTGGCATCGCGGCTGCTCGCGCTGGCCGTGTGGCGCATCCACCCCCTTCCTCGTTCCCACGCCACCCGCATTTTTCGTGTCCGCGCTGCACGTCACCGTCAAATTCGCCACCCGGCTGCTGGAAGCGTCGATTGCGCTGGTGGTCGTCGCCTACCTCTTGCTGGGCGCCTCGCTGCTGGGCCTGCGCTACGCGGTGCTGCCCAACGCGCAGCGATTCGTCCCCTGGCTGGAGCAGGAATCCAGCCAGGCCCTGGGCCTGCCCGTGCACATCGGCTCGGTGCGCAGCCGATGGCAGGGGCTGCTGCCCACGCTGACCCTGCGCGATCTGGTGATCGACGACGCGCGGGGGCGCCCGGCCCTGCGCCTGGCCTCGGTGCAGGCCCTGCCCTCCTGGAAAAGCCTGACCCGGCTGCAACTGAGTTTCGAGCAACTGGTGATTCGGGGCGCCGACCTGCGCATCACCCGGGTGGACCCCACGCACCTGGACATCGGCGGCATTCCCATCGACCTGGGATCGAGCGCGGGCAGCGATCAGCGCTTCGCCGACTGGCTGTTCTCGCAGGACCAGATCCTGGTGCAGGACAGCGCCATCACCTGGGTGGACAAGACGCGCAGCTGCCCGCCGCTGCAATTGCGCGACGTCCAGCTGGAATTGCGCAACAGCCTGCTGCATCACCGGGCCGCGCTGCAGGCCGTGCCACCGGAAAGCCTCGGCGCCCGCGTGCAATTGCGCGCAGACATGCGCCAGCCCCTGTTCGACCGCCACCCCGGCAACCTGGCCGCCTGGCAGGGGACCCTGTGGGCCGACCTGCCGCGCGTGGACCTGGACGCCCTGGCCCAGTGGGTCAGCCTGCCCGCGCATGTGTCGGGCGGCGCCGGCGCGCTGCGCGCCTGGCTGCAGCTCGGGCACGACTACCAGCCGCAGTCCGTCACGGTGGTGGCGGCGCTGGGATCGATCCAGGCCCGGCTCGACCCGGCCCTGCCGCCGCTGCGATTGCGCGAGCTGTCGGGCCGGCTGAACTGGCGCCGCCTCGCCCATGGCAGCCAGCTCGAGCTGGCCGGCCTGCGGCTGCGCGACTCGGACGACCGCCTGCTGGCGCCCAGCCTGCTGCAATGGCGCCAGCAGCAGGCGCCAGGGGCGCCGGCCCAGGGCAGCCTCAGCGTGGGCGCCCTCGACCTGGGCGAGCTCGAAACCCTGGCGCAGCGCCTGCCCCTGCCGGCCGAATGGCGCGACCGCCTGCTGCAGCTGCGACCGCATGGGCGCATCGACAGCGCCAGCCTGAGCTGGAGCGGCGATTGGCTCAAGCCACGCGCGCTGCCGCAGCGCTACGCGCTCAAGGCTCGCTTCAGCCAGCTGGGCTGGAACAGCCCCGCCGCCGCGCCCAGCGCGCCGGGGGCACAGGCCGGGCCGCGCCAGGCCGGCGTCGTCGCGCCCCCCGACTCCGCGGCCTCCGCCGCGGCGCTGCCGCGGCAGTTGCCCGGAATCCAGGGCCTGGACGGCAGCGTGGACGCCAACCAGGACGGGGGCAACGCCCGGCTGCGCATGCAGGACGGGGCGGTCGCGCTGCCCACGGTGTTCGAGGCGCCCAGCCTGCCGGTGAGCAGCCTGGACGCGCGCCTGAGCTGGAGCCGCGGCGGCGACGGCCAGTGGGACCTGCAGGGCTCGCAGATCCGTCTGGCCACGCCGGACGCCGCCGGCAGCGTCAACCTGCGCTACACCACCCAGGCCGCCGGCCCCGGCCTGCTCGACCTGAGCGCGCGCCTGGACCGCGCGCAACTGCGCGCCGTTCCGCGATACCTGCCCCTGGGCATCGCCCAGGTCACGCGGGACTACCTGCGCAGCGCCATCGCCGGCGGCAGTGCCGACGACGTGCGCTTCCAGGTGCAGGGGCCGCTGGCGCGTTTCCCCTTCAACCAGCCCGGCAGCGGCCTGTTTCGCATCGACGCGCGCATCCACGGGGGCGTGTTCAGCCCGGCGCCGCGCCAGTTGCTGCCCAAGGGCCGGCAGGCCAGCGCCACGGATGCCGCGGCCAACGCGGTCTGGCCGGAGTTCAGGGACATCGACGGCAGCTTCAGCTTCAGCTCCGTCGGCATGTCCGCGCGCGGTGTCAGCGCCCGCGTGGGCACGGCCCTGCTGCAGGGACTGGAACTGCGCCTGCCCTCCTATCAGCATGGAGTGCTGCAGGCGCAGGCCCAGGTGCAGGCCCCGGCCGACGAGGCCCTGCGCTACGTGCGCAACTCCCCTCTGGACGCCGCGCTCGGCCATGTGCTCAGCGACGCCACCGCCAGCGGCCCGCTGCGCCTGCAGCTGGCCCTGAGCCTGCCCCTGGAGCAGCCCGACAAGGTGCGCGTGAAAGGACATCTGCAACTGCTGGGCGACCGCGTGCGCTACCTGCCGGCCTTGCCCGCGGTGGACGACCTGCGCGGCCAGGTCGATTTCAGCGAAGGCGGCTTCACCCTGCAACTGCAGGGCGCGGACTTCGCGGGCGGGGCGCTGCGCCTGCGCGGCGCACAGTCGCCGGGCGGGCCCGTGCACATCGAGGCGGACGGGCGGGTCGATGCCGCCGCGCTGCGCGCCGTCCCGGAGCTGCGCGCCTGGGCACCGCTGCTGCGCCACCTGCGCGGGAGCACGGCTTTCTCGCTGCGCGTGGACGCGCCGCCGGGGCAGGCCGGGCCCCGTATCCAGCTGAGCAGTTCCCTCGTCGGCATGGCCATCGAGCTGCCGCCGCCCCTGGGCAAGACCGCGCAGGCCGAGGAGACGCTACGCGTGCTGCGCGCCGGCGGCAGCGTGGATGGCGCGCAGCCCTGGTCGCTGGACCTGGACGGCGACCTGCGCGCGCGCGGCCTGCTGCAGCCCGGCGCGGCCGGCAAGGCGCCCTTGCTGCGCGGTCTCAGCGTGGCGCTGGGCACGGCCGCGCTTGCGCCACCGGGCGCGGGCATGCACCTCAACGTGGACCTTCCCATGCTGGACCTCGATGCCTGGAAGCGCGCGCTGGCCGGCGACGGGTCGGCCGGCTCCGCCGCCAACGGGTCCGCCAACGGGTCCGCCACGTCCCGCCCGGCGGCCAGCGCCTCGGCGCCGGCCAGCGACTGGATGCCCACGGCCGTGGCGCTGCGCGTGGGCCGGCTCACGCTGGACGGCCGCGTGTTCGACGACGTGGTGCTGGGAGCGACGCGCTCAGGCTCGCTTTGGCAGGCCAACCTGCGCAGCAACCAGCTCGAGGGCGGAGTGACCTGGCGCATGGGCCAGGGCAACTCGCCGGGCAGCGTGAGCGCGCGCCTGACCCGCCTGCGCCTGCCCAAGAGCTCCGACTCCGACGTGGAACACCTGCTCGACCAACACCCGAGCAGCCTGCCCGCGATCGACCTGCAGGCCAGCGACGTGGAGATCCACGGCCACCCCTTCGATTCCCTGCAGTTGCGGGCCGTCAACCGCGGGCGCGGCGACGCGCGCCGCTGGCAGCTCGATGACGTGCGCCTGAGCTCGCCCGACGCCGTGTTCACGGCCAGCGGCGACTGGAGCCCGACCTCGGGCAGCGCCGGCGCTCCTCACCGCATGGCGCTGGGCTTCAAGCTCGACGTGAAGGACGCCGGCTCCCTGCTCGCACGCCTGGGCAAGCCGGGGCTGCTCAAGGGCGGCAAGGGCACGCTGCAGGGCACCTTGAGCTGGCTGGGCTCGCCGCTGTCGCTGGACTACCCCAGCCTGTCGGGGCAGTTCAACCTGGCCCTGGGCAAGGGACAGTTCCTGAAGGCCGACCCGGGCATCTCCAAGCTGCTGGGGGTGCTCAGCCTGCAAAGTCTTCCGCGGCGCCTGTCGCTGAATTTCAGCGACGTGTTCTCCAGCGGTTTCGCCTTCGACAAGGTGGGGGCCGACGTGCAACTGCTCGACGGCGTGGCCACCACCAAGGACTTCAAGATGACCGGGCTGAACGCCACCGTGTTCATCGACGGCACGACGGACCTGGCCCGCGAGACCCAGGACCTGTACGTGGTCGTGGTTCCGGACATCAATGCAGGCTCGGCCTCGCTGGCCTATGCTTTGATCAATCCGGCCATCGGGCTGGCCACCTTCGTGGCGCAACTGATCGCGCGCGAGCCGCTGATGAAGGCGCTGACCTACGGCTACCGCATCACGGGCACCTGGGACAAGCCCGTGGTGACCCCGCAGCACGATTCGCGCCCGCCCGAGCAGGCGCCCGCGGCGGGCTCGTCGGCGCCGCGCCCCTGAGGCCGCCCGCCCCCCGGACCCTTTCCTTCCTGGAGCTCCCCATGCGCGTCGCCGCCCTGCAAGTCGTCTCCTCCACCGACCTGGACCACAACCTGGCGCGCGCCGAGGCGCTGCTCGACGAGGCCGCGCGCCGCGGCGCCGCGATGGCCGTGCTGCCCGAGTATTTCTGCATCATGGAGCAGCAAGGCACGAGCAAGACCCGCTTCGCCGAGGCCCCCGGCAAGGGCCCGGTGCAGCAGATGCTGTCGGCCGTCGCCGCGCGCCACCGCATGTGGGTGGTGGGCGGCTCGCTGCCGCTGCAATGCCCCGAGCCCGACCGCGTGTACAACAGCACCATGGCCTTCGGCCCCGACGGCCGGATGGTGGCGCGCTACGACAAGATGCACCTGTTCGCCTTCGAGCGCGGCGGCGAGCGCTACGCCGAGGCGGACACCATCGCCCCCGGCGGCGCGCCCGCGGCCTTCGAGGCGCAGGGCCTGCGCATCGGCATGTCCATCTGCTATGACCTGCGCTTCCCGGAGCTGTACCGCGCCTTGTCCACGCCGCGGCCCTGCGACGCCTTCCTGGTGCCCGCCGCCTTCACCTACACCACCGGCTCGAAGCACTGGGAGCTGCTGCTGCGCGCGCGCGCCGTCGAGAACCTGGCCTACGTGGTGGCCAGCGCGCAGGGGGGGCACCACGCGAACGGGCGGCGCACCTGGGGGCACTCGATGATCATCGACCCCTGGGGCGAAGTGCTGGCGCTGCTCGCCGAGGGCGAGGGAGTGGTCACCGCGGACATCGAGACGGAGCGCATCGCCTCGTGGCGCGCCAGCCTGCCGGCGCTGGAACACCGGCGCATCGGTTGAGCGCGCCCGCCCGCGGCGGCGGGATCCCGGGGCGACGCCGCCTGCCCCGGGCCTGCTCGACGCTCTTACTGCGCGGGCTGGGCCACGTAGATTTCCACGCGGCGGTTCATGGCGCGCCCCTCGGCCGTGGCATTGCTGGCCACCGGCTGGGTGGGCCCCAGGCCCTGCACCGCGATGCGCTGCGCCGGCACCCCGCGCGAGACCAGGAAATTCTTCACCGTCTGGGCGCGGTTGGTCGACAGCGGGTAGTTGATCGCGTCCGAGCCGGTGCTGTCGGTGAAGCCCAGCACCTGCACCGTCTCGCCCGGGTTGGCCACCAGCCCCTGGGCGAGCTGCTCGAGCACCGGATACATGCGCGGGTTCAGGATGGCGCTGCCGGTGGAAAAGCCGGCATCGGCGGGAACCCCGATCTTCAGCCGGTTGTCCGCCGTCTGCGACACCTGCACCCCGGTGCCGGCGCTGGCCTGCTGCATCTGCTGTTTCTGCTGCTCGAGGTGCCGGTTCCACAGGTAGCCGCCGGCGGCCCCCACCGCGGCGCCCAGCGCGGCGCCCTGCATGGCGCTGCTGCCGGTGTTTCCGCCGGCCGTGAGGGCCCCGATCACCGCACCCGCCGCGGCGCCGAGGCCGGCCCCCTGGGCGGTGGCGGTCTGCGATTGGCTCATGTTGGCGCAGCCGCCCAGCACGAGGGACAAGGCGGCCGCGGCCGCAAGACTTCGTTGCAACATGGTCATCCTCCTTGAGCGATGATTGGCGTCCAGGCGCCAGATGGCTCCAGGGAGTTTAAGAGAAGAACATCGCGGCGCGATGCACGCCGCACGAAGAGGAGACGGGAGGGGGAATGCCCGCGGCAGCGCAAGCACGTTGCGCCTCGGGCAGGTTTGCGACATCCATCGAGGAATCAAGGACCGTACCACCATGACCGCAGCTCTCGACGACCTACCCGACACCCTGCGATGGCACCTGGAGGACATCGATCTCCAGGCCGTCGATTGCGCCGCCGTGGCGCCGCGGGACGATATTTTCCTGCTCGTGTGCAGCGCCTCGTTCATCGAGAGCGGGACCGACCTGTACACGCGCAACCTGCTGGAGTATTTCGCCGGCGACCCCGAGTTCGAGTCCTGGCTGCGCGACCGCTGGGAACCCGAGGAACTGCAGCATGGGCGTGCCTTGCGCGCCTACGTGAACCGCGTCTGGCCCGAATTCGACTGGGAAGGCGCCTTCGCCGATTTCTTCACCGAATATTCGGCCCTGTGCACACTGGACGAACTGGAGCCCTCGCGCGGGCGCGAGCTGGTGGCGCGCTGCATCGTCGAGATGGGCACCACCACCTACTACCAGGCCCTCAACGCCATCTGCGACGAACCCGTGCTGCGCGACCTCACCTGGCGCATTCGCACCGACGAGGTGCAGCACTACAAGCACTTCTACCACCGCTTTCTCAGCTACCGGCGCAGCGAGGGCCTGGGGCGCAGCCAGGTGATCGCAGCGCTGTGGCGCCGCGTGGCGGAGCTGCGACGCAGCGATGCCGACGTGGCCTTGCGCCACGCCAGCGCCTGGCGCTGGCGCGACAGCGCCGAGCCGCCCGCATTGTCCGACGTGCGCCAGCGCCTGTTCGACCGCATGCGCACCGAATACCCCATCGAGCTGGCCGTGCGCATGATCATCAAGCCCCTGCAACTCGGCCCGCGCCTGCAGCGCTGGGCCGAGCGCCCGCTCAGCGCGATTGCGCGGCGTGTGTTGCTGAACTGAGCCCGGCAGGCAGTGCGGGCTGTTCGCGCAGGATGCGCTCGAGCAGCCCGGGAAGCTCGAACACCGCGCGGTTGCGCAGCGTCGCCACGCGCGCACGGTAGCTTGGCAGCTCGTCCAGCAACTGGCGCACGGCTGGCGCGATGTGCCGGAACGAGGGCAGCACCAGGCCCAGGCCCTGCTCACGCACCCATTGCGTGTTGTAGCGCTCCTGGGGCATGGTCCATGCGTTGCGCGTGACCACCACCGGCAGCCCCAGGTGCAGCGCCTCGCTGAGGCTGCCCGGCCCTGGCTTGCCGATGAAAAAATCTCCCATGCGCATCACCTCGGCCACCGCCGGGGTGAAACCCAGCACCAGACGCGGCGCGCGCGCGGGCTGCGCGCGCAGGCGCTCGGCCAGGCGTTGATTGTGGCCGCAAAGCAGGATGAGCTGCAGGTCATCCAGGCGTTCGGCGATGCCCAGCATCGCACGCGCCCCATGGCCGCCGAACATGACCACGCCGGTCGGTCGCCGCGGGTCCAGCCCATGCGCGGCGCGCGCCGCGGCCTGGTCGAAGGCCGGGTCGAGACGATAGAAATCGGGGCGGATGATCATGCCCGAGGTCGCGTGCACGCGCTCGGGCGCGTGGCCGGCCTGCAGGGCCTGACGCACCGCGTGCGCGCTGCCGCACACGAAATGCTGCTGCTGTCCGGGCTCGATCCAGAAATGCGGCGGGTGATCGGCCAGATCGGTGAGCACGGTCACGTAGGGCACGCCGGGCAGGGTGCTGCCCAGGCTCTGGTACAGCGCGCGGTTGAAATTCGGGATCAGCGAGACCACCAGATCGGGCTCGCTGCGCGCCCAGTGCTGCTGCAGCACGCGTACCAGGCTCGGGTGCAGGAGATGGATCAGCGCCTGCAGCACCCGCAGTTCGGTGCGCAGGCCCAGGGTCAGGCCGTGGGCCAGGCGCGCGTTGTAGTAATCCTCGGGCGAGAAGGTGCGCCAGCGCAGCGAGCCCCCCGGATCGAGCAGCTCGGTGAGGTTGACCAGGCGCAGGTCCCAGCCCAGCCCGGCCTCGGCCAGCGCCTGCTGCAGCGCCAGCGCGGAGGCGCGATGCCCGCCACCGGCGTTGAAATAGACCAGGTCGACTCGCGGCGCCGCGCTCACTCCGCCGCCCCCTGGGGCTGCTCTTCGCCGGGGTTGTCGAGACTGAACACGTCGGCGTTGTCGTCGTAGGCGTAGATCTCGGCGTAGCGGCCCCAGTCGATGGCGGTGTCGAGCACGTGCTCGGCCTCCTCCTCGCTGAGCAGGTCCTCCAGCTCGGCGCGAAAGCGCGTGCCGGGGGCGCGGTGGTTGTGGCGCTCGTCGAGCACCGCGCGCACCCGCGCGGCCAAGGGCACGCGCGCGATCAGGTGGCGCGCGAACAGCTCCTTGCGCTCCTGCACGTCGGCGTCCACGAACATGCGTCCGGAGGCGGTCAGCTCGATGTCGCCGTCCGAGACTTGCGCGAAACCCAGCAGTTCCACGGCCTCGATCAGCGGGAACAGGTCGTCCACCGAGAAATGCATGTCCTCGGCCAGCTCGGGCAGGCTGATGCGGCTGTTGCCCGAGCCCTGCTCCAGCGCGTGCAGTTCCTCCAGCAGGCCGGCGAGCTGGTTCACCGACACCGGCGGCAGGCGGTGCCCGATGCTCAGCGCGCCGCGCTGGGCCACGTTCACGGCGGCCGCGGGACGCGAGGTCATGATGCCGTAGATGTGTTCCACCAGGTCGCGGAATTCCTGCGACTCGCGATCCCGCGGCTGCGCCAGGCCCACCGGGATCTCCGCGCGCACACGCCCGGGGTTGGAGCCCAGGATGACGATGCGGTCGGCCATCAGCACCGCCTCCTCGATGTTGTGGGAAACCAGCAAGATGCCGCGGGTGGGGATCTTGCGCTCGGCCCACAGGTCCAGCAGATCGGTGCGCATGGTCTCGGCCGTCAGCACGTCCAGCGCCGAGAAGGGTTCGTCCATCAGCAGCACGTCGGGGTTGATGACCAGCGCGCGCGCGAAGCCCACGCGCTGGCGCATGCCGCCGGAGAGTTCCCGCGGATAGGCCG
>DAIDHU010000348.1 GCA_027451915.1 Thiomonas sp.
GGCCAAGACGGTGATCGTGAACAAACGTTCCATGGCCACCGGCTATGCCGGGCTGGATAATGACCTGTTCTACCTGGATAAAACCATGATGGTGTTCGGGGATGCCAAGAAAGTGATCGAGGACATCGCCAAGGCCATCGAGTAGAAGGGCTGCCAGCGCAGGCGCGGGGCGCGCAACCCGGGCTCAGGAGAATCCGAACAGCGCCGCGGCGCTGTCATGCATCAACTGCTGGCGCTCCGAGGCGGAGAACATGCGCTCCCAGCGCCGCAGCATGGGGCCGAAGTCCAGGCGGAACGGCGCCTTCAGGTAGGGCCAGTCGGAGGCCCACATGCAGCGTTCGGGCCCGAAGGCCCGCACCAGGGCCTCGATGTAGGGCTGCACGTCGTCGAAGGGAAACGGCGACTCGGCGAACTTGGCCTCGCCCGAGAGCTTCACCGCGGCGCGGCCCTCGCGCCCCAGCGCGAGCAGGGCCTGGAAGCCCGGCTGCTGCAGGCCGCGGGAGATGACCGGGCGCCCGCAATGGTCGAACATCAGGCGCAGGCCGGCGATGCCGTCGAGCAGGGGCAGCAACTCCACGAGCTGGTCGCCCTCGACCTGGAACTGCGCCCACATGCCCAGCTCGGCCAGGCGCTGCAGCAGCGGGCGCAGACCCGCATAGTGGGCGACTCCGTACATCGCGGGGTTGAAGGCCACGCCCAGCACGCCGCGCGCCCGCAGCTGCTCCAGGGTTTGCAGCGAAGCATCCTGGGGCAGTACGACAATGCCCTTGAACCGGCCCTTGCCGGTGTCGAGGGCGTGCAGCAGGCAGCGGTTGTCCACGTTGTAGCCCGAGTTCGGGCCGACCAGCAGGGCATGCCGGACGTTGAAGCAATCCATCACCTGCTCGAAGTAGCCCTGCGCGCCGATTTCCTGTCCCTGGGGACGATAGGCCACGTCGGGCGCGTAGGGGAAATGCTGCGGATCGCGCAGGTGGCAGTGGGTGTCGATCTTGACTTGGTCGAAGACGTTCATGGGGTATGCGAGCTAGGCAACGCCTCGGGTTCAGAAGGTGGCGGCGAGGGTCGCGCGCAGGGCGTCGCTGATGCGCGGCTGCACGCCGAACCACAGCTCGAAGCCGCGTCGCGCCTGGTTGAGCAGCATGCCCAGGCCGTTGACCGTCGCGTTTCCTCGCGCTCGCGCGGCCGCCAGCAGGGGCGTCTCCAGGGGGATGTAGATCACGTCGGACACCAGCGCGCTGACCGGCAGGCGATCGAGCCGCAGGTCCAGCGGGGGATGGCCGTGCATGCCCTGGTTGGTCGTGTTGACCAGCAGCGCCGCGTCGGCCAGGGCCTCGTGACGCTCGCTCCAGTCGTGCACCTCGACCTTCGCCCCGAACTCCGCGGCCAGGGCTTCGGCCTTTTCGCGGGTGCGGTTGATCAGGCGGATGCGCGGCGCGCCCTCGTCGAGCAGGCTCAGCACCACCGCGCGCGCCGCGCCTCCGGCGCCCAGCACGGTCACCGGCCCCGCCGCGGCGCTCCAGTCGGGCTTGGCGTCGCGCAGGCACTGAATGTAGCCGTAGCCGTCGAAGTTGTAGCCCGTCAGCGTGCCGTCGGGGTCGGCGACCACGGTGTTGACTGCGCCCATCCTGCGAGCCAGGGGATCGATGCGGTCCAGCAGGGGCATGATCGCCACCTTGTGCGGAATGGTCACGTTGCAGCCCGCGATGCCCAGGGCGCGCAGCCCGCGAACCGCGTCGGCAAGGGCCTCGGGCCGGACCGGGAACAATCCGTAGGCCGCCTGCAGCCCATGCTCGCGCACCCAGAAATTGTGGATGGCGGGCGAGCGCGAATGCGCGACCGGCCAGCCCATCACTCCTGCGAATCTGAAGGTCTTTTCCATGTTCATCTCCGTGTTCTCATTCACTGTGGATGCGTGTTGTCGCGCTCCGGCAGGTCCCGGCGCGCGGGGCCCGCGTAGCGATAGTCGATCTCCTTGGGCATCGGCCCCTTGATGCGCCCGCCCTGCTGCTTCTGCTCCCAGGCATGCGCGAGGATGCCCACCGAGCGCGAAAGCACGAACAGGCCGCGGCCGAGCTCGGGCTCGAAGCCCAGTTCGCAGAACACCACCGCCGTGATGCCGTCGATGTTCATCGGGATGGGGCGGCTGCGGCTGGTGCGCAGGACCGACTCCACCGCGCGGCCGATGCGCGCGTAGCGCCCCTCGATCACTCCGCCCGCGACCGCGCGGTCGACCAGCGCGAACAGCGGCTCCGTGCGGGGATCGACGGGATGGAAGCGGTGGCCGAAGCCCGGCACGATCTTGTCGCCCGCGGCGCGCCGGCGCTCGAGCACCCGAGCGGCGGCCTGCGGCAGATGCGTCGCGGCATCCGCCTCGGCCTCGATCTCGCGATACAGCTCCATGCACTGCTGGCCCGCGCCCCCGTGCACGTCGTCGAGCACGTTGACCGCCGAGGCCATGGCGCCATTGACCGGCAGCCCGCAGCTGACCGCCATGCGCGAGATGGCGATGGACGGCGCATGGGGCCCATGGTCGACCCCCGGCACCAGCGCGGCCTCGAGCAGCGAGGACTGCGCGCGCGTGGGCAGTTCACCCCGCAGCATCAGCCAGATCATGTCGGCGAAGCCCACGTTGCCGATGAGTTGCTCGATGGGATAGCCGCGAATGGCGATCCGCCCCGGGTGGATGTCGATGATCGAGGTGGTCCACCAGTCCGAGGCCTTGCGCAGCAGCTCGGCGTCTTCCGTCTTGCTCATGGTCTGTCCTCAGGCTTCCAGCGCGGGATCGTAGAACTCGCCGAACAACTCCGCATCGGAGGGCCGGTCCTCCGCGATGGGCACCGACACCCAGGTGGTGTTGAGGTAGTGCTTCAGGTGCACGTTCTC
>DAIDHU010000349.1 GCA_027451915.1 Thiomonas sp.
GCAGCGAGCCCAGACGAGCCTCGAAGCCCAGCTGTTGCCACAGCACATGGCAGAGATGCGGGGTGGCCGGATACAGCACGCGCAGCAGGATGCCCCAGGCCTCGCCCAGCAGCGCACCGCGCCATTCGGGAGGCGCCGACCGCGCCGACGCGGCCTGTTCGATCTGGTTGAGCATTTTCATGCAGCCCGACACCACCGTGTTGTATTGCATGCGCTCGTAGTCGTGCGTGACCTGGCGCAGCGCGAGGTGGATCTCGCGGCGCGCGTCGGCCAGCGCGCCGGCTTCCCGAGGCAGCGCGCCCCAGGGGCCGGGCGGCTGCGCGGCGGCGGCCAGCGCCGCCTGCGCGCCGTCCCACACCCGGCGCAGGAAACGCTGCGCGCCCTCGACGGCGGCATCGTTCCACTCCAGCGTGGCCTCGGGCGGCGCCGCGAACATGGTGAACAGGCGCGCGGTGTCGGCGCCGTAGCGGTCGATCAGGTCCTGCGGGTCGACGCCGTTGTTCTTGCTCTTGCTCATGGTGCCGATGCCGCCGTAGTCCACGGCGCTGCCGTCGGACTTGAGCCTGGCGCCCACGATGTGGCCCTGGGCGTCGAGCTGGTTGTCGACCTCGTGCGGCCAGAAGTACTCGATGCCCCCGGCCGCCCCGCGGCGCGAGTAGATGTGGTTGAGCACCATGCCCTGGGTGAGCAGGCGCTTGAAGGGCTCGTCGGCCTGGATCAGGCCGCAGTCGCGCATCACCTTGGTCCAGAAGCGCGCGTACAGCAGGTGCAGGATGGCGTGCTCGATGCCGCCGATGTACTGGTCCATCGGCAGCCACTGGTCGGCGCGCTGGTCGACCATGGCCTGGTGGTTGTCGGCGCAGGTGTAGCGCATGAAGTACCAGGACGAGTCGACGAAGGTGTCCATGGTGTCGGTCTCGCGCCGCGCGGGACGCCCGCAGCGGGGGCAGTCGACCTTCAGGAAGGACTCGCAGCGCGCCAGGGGGTTGCCGCTGCCGTCGGGAATCAGATCCTCGGGCAGCATCACCGGCAGGTCGCGCTCGGGCACCGGCACGGCCCCGCAGTGCTCGCAATGGATCATGGGGATGGGCGTGCCCCAGTAGCGCTGGCGGGAGATGCCCCAGTCGCGCAGGCGCCAGGTGGTGCGTTTTTCACCCAGGCCGCGCTCGGCCAGCAGCGAGGCGACGCGGTCGACGGCCTCGCGGTAGCCCATGCCGTCGAGGAATTCGAAGCCGGGGCCCGAATTCACGCACTGGCAGCGCAGCTTGTCACCGTACCAGTCGGCCCAGGCCGCGTCGCTGAAACGCTCGCCGGGCACCTCCACCACCTGGCGGATGGGCAGGCCGTACTTGCGCGCGAAGGCGAAGTCGCGTTCGTCGTGCGCGGGCACCCCCATGACGGCGCCGTCGCCGTAGCTCATGAGCACATAGTTGCCCACCCACACCGGCACGGCCTGCCCGGTCAGGGGATGGCGCACGTGCAGCCCGGTGGGCATGCCCTCCTTGTCCTTCAGCGCCAGCTCCGCCTCGGTGGTGCCGCCCTGGGCGCAGCGCTCGATGAAGGCGGCCAGCGCGGGATCGGAGGCGGCCGCGTGGGCGGCCAGCGGGTGCTCGGGCGCGACGGCGCAGAAGGTGACCCCCAGGATGGTGTCGGCGCGCGTGGTGAACACGTACATGCGCCCGTCCTGGATGGGCTTTCCGGCGGCGTCGCGGATATCGTGCTCGAAGGCGAAGCGCAGGCCCTCGCTGCGCCCGATCCAGTTCTCCTGCATCAGGCGCACCCGCTCGGGCCAGCCGGACAGGAAGTTCGGGTCGGAGGGGTCCGACACCGCCGCCAGCAGTTCCTCGGCGTAATCGGTGATGCGCAGGTAATAGCCGGGAATCTCGCGGCGCTCCACCGGGGCGCCGCTGCGCCAGCCGCGTCCGTCGATGACCTGCTCGTTGGCCAGCACGGTCTGGTCCACCGGGTCCCAGTTGACCACCTGGGTGCGCCGCTCGGCGATGCCCTTGTCGAGCATCTTGAGGAACAGCCACTGGTTCCAGCGGTAGTACTCGGGCGAACAGGTCGCCACCTCGCGGCTCCAGTCGATGGCCAGGCCCATGGACTGCATCTGCCGCTTCATGGTGGCGATGTTGTCGTAGGTCCAGCGGGCGGGGGGAACGCGGTTTTTCATGGCCGCGTTCTCGGCCGGCAGCCCGAAGGCGTCCCAGCCCATGGGCATGAGCACGTTGAAGCCGTTCATGCGCAGGTAACGCGTCAACATGTCGTTGATGGTGTAGTTGCGCACGTGGCCCATGTGCAGCTTGCCGCTGGGGTAGGGCAGCATGGAGCAGGCGTAGAACTTCCGGCCCGGAGCGTCCTCGCGCACACGGTAGGCGTCGGTGGCCTGCCAGTGCTCCTGCGCGGCGCGTTCGACCGCGGCGGCGTCGTACTTGGAATTCATGTCGGCTGGTGGGAAGAGGTGTTTCGCCCCGCCGCGCGCGGCAGGGCGCCAACCCGCATGTTAGTTGGGGCGCGGCGGGCTGCGCGCGCCGCGAGCCGGAATATCCCCGCAAGCGGGCCCGCCGGGGCCTCAGCGCGCGCCAGACGGGGCGGCGCCGGGCGGCTGCGTGAGCAGCCCCACGCGACTCAGGCCGGCCGCCTGGGCGGCGGCCATCACCCGTGCCACGTCGCCGTAGGGCACCGCGCTGTCGGCGCGGATGCGCAGCTCGGCGTGTGCGTCGACGGCCGCGCGCTCGCGCAGCAGCACGGGCAGCGCGGCCTGGCTCACCGGCTGCCCGCCCAGCAGCATGCCGCCGTCGCGCCGCAGTTCCAGCACCAGCGCGCCCGGCGCGGCGGGTGCCGGCGAGGCGCTCACCCGGGGCAGGTT
>DAIDHU010000350.1 GCA_027451915.1 Thiomonas sp.
ACCGCGGCCGCACGTCGGCTGCGATGCACAGTGCGTCGAACTGGCCGCGCAGGGCATGCCGCGGGCCGGGTACCGCCAGGTCGCGGCCATGCAGGTCCTCCGGCACGCGCAGGCGCCGGCGATTCCAGATGGCGGCCGGGCCGACCAGGGAGATGGCCTGGCTGCCGAGAAAGCGGCAGTGGAAGGGGCGCTCGGTGTCGGCGGACACGGCCTCGTTGGACAGGACCACGTCCAGGCGATGCTGCAACAGGCGCTCCAGCAGATCCTCCAGCGTGCCCGACTCCAGGGTCAGGGCCACGCTGGGGTCGCCGAGCAGGGGCCGGATCCAGTTCTCCTGGTAGTTGCGCGACAGCGTGGCCACGCTGCCCACGCGCAGGCGCAGCATGCCCTCGGCGCGGCCTTCCAGGCGCCCGAGCATTTCCTGGCCGAGCCCGAAGATGTTCTCGGCATAGGACAGCACCATCTGCCCGGCCTCGGTCAGCACCAGGCGCCTGCCCGCGCGCTCGAACAGCGCCTCGCCCAGCCGTTCCTCGAGCTGGCGGATCTGCGTGGACAGCGCCGACTGCGCCACGTGCAGTTCCTTCGCGGCGCGGGTCAGGTGCCCGATGCTGGCCACGCGCCAGAAGTACAGCAGGTGATGGAAATTCAGGCGATCCAGGTTCATGTTCTTTTTTGATGAACGTTTTGTTCCTGACAATGAATTTTACAGAACGCTTGGGCACAAGCATCATTTCGTTCCATGAACCCGCATGCACTCGATTCCGCGATATTCCTGCTGATCCACGTCGCCGCGCTCGCCCCCGCGCTGCTGATGGCCTGCTGCGCCTTGGCCTGCGCGGCGCCGCTTTGCCGCGACGAATCCTCGGCCTGGCGGCGCTTCGCCGCGTTGTCCGGGGTCGCGCTGGTCGCCGCCGCGGGCGCCCTGGCCGCGCAGCTGCTGCGCGCGGGCCTCGCGCACCATGCACGGCCCTTGGCCCTCGTGCCCGGCCTGGCCGAGACCGGGCTCGGCGCCTGGGTCGCGCTGCTGGTGCAATTCCTGGGCACCGTGATCGGCGCCTTCTCCTCGCGCTACCTGCGCGGCGAAGCCGGGCAGCGGCGCTACGCGCTGGCGCTGGCCGCGGTGCTGGGCGGCGTGCAACTGCTGCTGCTGGCCGACCACTGGCTGGTGCTGATCGGCGCCTGGGCCTTCATCGGCGCGGCGCTGCACCGCCTGCTGTGCTTCTACCCCGAGCGCCCCTTCGCGCGCCTGGCGGCGCACAAGAAGCGCATCGCGGACCGGCTGGCCGACCTGCTGCTGCTGGGCGCCGCCGCGCTGGCCTGGCACCATGTGGGCAGCGGTTCGCTGTCGGTGCTGATGCAGCAGGCCCGGCTTGGCGCGCCGGCACCTGCGCTGCAGCTCAGCGCGCTGCTGCTGGTGCTCGCCGTGCTGCTGCGCACGGCCCTGCTGCCGGTGCACGGCTGGCTGATCCAGGTCATGGAGGCGCCGACCCCCGTGTCCGCGCTGATG
>DAIDHU010000351.1 GCA_027451915.1 Thiomonas sp.
GGGCTCAGGCGAAGGGCATCATCTGGGCGATATGGCCCATGTTCGTGGCGTGCACTTCGGCACTGCCGCGCAGATGACGCTTGTTCTTGGTCGTCTTCTTGGTCAGGATGTGACGCTTGAAGGCCTGGCCGCGCTTGACCGTGCCACCCGGCCGAACGCGAAAGCGCTTGGCGGCGCTTTTCTTGGTTTTCATCTTGGGCATGGACTGCTCCGTTGGAATGAACATGATCACAGGCGCCCGCGCCATGCGGAACTTGAGCCTGTGCGCACTTGGAATCGACAACGGCCCGGATCAACCGGGCCGCCGCCGGGGCCCGCAGCCAGGACTTGCGCCCTGCCCGCGGATGGGGTGTGCTGGCGTCGCGCGACTACTTCTTCTTGCGCGGTGCCAGCACCATGATCATCTGCCGTCCCTCCAGGCGCGGCATCTGCTCGACCTGGGCATGCGCCTCGAGGTCGTCGCGCACCCGCTCGAGCAGGCGCATGCCGATTTCCTGGTGGGTGATCTCGCGGCCGCGAAAACGCAACGAGATCTTGGCCTTGTCACCGTCGTCCAGGAAACGTTTCAGATTGCGCAACTTGATCTGATAGTCGCCCTCGTCGGTGGCCGGCCGGAACTTGACCTCCTTGATCTGGATCTGCTTCTGCTTGAGCTTTGCCTCGTGGGAGCGCTTCTGCTCCTGGTACTTGAACTTGCCGTAGTCCATCAGCCGGCATACCGGCGGCGTGGCAGTGGCGGCAATTTCCACCAGGTCGACCCCGCGTTCCTCGGCCAGGCGCAAGGCCTCTCCGATGGACACGATCCCCAGCGCCTCGTTTTCCTCGCCGCTCAGGCGGACTTCGGGCACGTTGATCTCACGGTTCAGGCGATGGGCCCTTTTCTCCGGGGCGTTGCGGCTCTGTAGCGTAGCGATGGTTCAGCCTTTCAATGATTTCGTGGAATGGGACGGCAGGCCGAGGCCCGGGCCGGGCTTCAGCCGCCCTGCACCGCCCCGAGCTCCGCGCGAAGGCGCTGCTCGAATGCGGACAGGCTCAGAACCCCCAGATCCTGGTTGCCGCGCGCGCGCACCGCAACCGACTCACTGGCACGTTCCTTGTCCCCGACCACGAGTAGGTAGGGAATCTTTTGCAATGAATGTTCCCGGATTTTATAACCGATCTTATCGCTGCGCAAATCAGACTCGACTCTAAGGCCTTGTTTTTGCAGTCTTTGCGCCACTTGCGCCGCGTAGCCGGCGGAATCGTCGGTGATGCTCATCACCACGGCCTGCACGGGCGCGAGCCACAGCGGCATGGCGCCGGCATGGTGCTCGATGAGCACGCCGATGAAACGCTCCATGGAGCCGACGATGGCGCGGTGCAGCATGACGGGGCGGCGGCGCGTGGACTGTTCGTCCACGTAGCTGGCGTCCAGGCGCTCGGGCATCATGAAGTCCACCTGCATGGTGCCCACCTGCCAGGCGCGGCCGATGGAGTCCTTCATGTGGTACTCGATCTTCGGGCCGTAGAAGGCGCCCTCGCCGGGCAGCTCGGTCCAGCTGTCCACTCCGCTGCCGCGCAGCGCGTCGCGCAGGGCCTGCTCGGCCTTGTCCCACACCTCGTCGCTGCCGATGCGCTTGTCCGGGCGCAGGGCGATCTTCAGCGCGATGTCGGTGAAACCGAAGTCCGCATAGGTTTTCATGGCCTGGCCGTGGAAGGCCGCCACTTCGGACTCGATCTGCTGCTCGGTGCAGAAAATGTGTCCGTCGTCCTGGGTGAAGCCGCGCACGCGCAGCAGCCCGTGCAGCGCGCCGGAGGGCTCGTTGCGGTGGCAGCCGCCGAACTCGCCGTAGCGCAGCGGCAGGTCGCGGTAGCTGCGCAGGCCGGCGTTGAAAATCTGCACATGGCCCGGGCAATTCATCGGCTTGAGCGCGTACTGGCGCTTCTCCGACTCGGTGAAGAACATGTTCTCCGCGTAGTTGTCCCAGTGGCCCGAACGCTTCCACAGGCTCACGTCCAGCACCTGGGGGCCGCGCACCTCCTGGTAGCCGCTGTCGCGGTACACGCGGCGCATGTACTGTTCCACCGCCTGCCAGATCTGCCAGCCCTTGGGGTGCCAGAAGGCCAGGCCCGGGGCCTCGTCCTGGAAATGGAACAGATCGAGCTCGCGTCCCAGGCGGCGGTGGTCGCGCTTCTCGGCCTCTTCCAGGCGATGCAGGTAGGCGGCCTGATCTTCCTTGCGCGCCCAGGCGGTGCCGTAGATGCGCTGCAACTGCTCGTTGCGGTGGTCGCCGCGCCAGTAGGCTCCCGCCACCTTCATCAGCTTGAACACCTGCAGCCGGCCCGTGGAGGGCACGTGGGGGCCGCGGCACAGGTCGGTGAAGGAACCCTCGGTGTACAGCGACACATCCTCGCCGGCGGGGATGTCGCGGATGATCTCGGCCTTGTAGCGCTCGCCCTGCGCCTCGAACAAGGCCACGGCCTCGTCACGGGGCACCACCCGGCGCTGCACCGATTCGTCTCGCGCGGCGATCTGCGCCATGCGCTGCTCGATGGCGGCCAGGTCCTCGGGCGTGAAGGGTCGCTTGTAGGCGAAGTCGTAGTAGAAGCCGTCCTCGATCACCGGGCCGATGGTCACCTGCGCGTCGGGAAACAGTTCCTTGACCGCGTAGGCCAGCAGGTGGGCGGTCGAGTGGCGCAGGATGTCCAGGCCCTCGGGGTCCTTGGCCGTGATGATGCTCACGCGCGCGTCCTGCCCGTCCTGCAGGCGATGGCTCAGGTCGACCAGGCGGTCGTCGACCTTCGCGGCCAGCGCGGCCTTGGCCAGGCCGGGGCCGATGCTGGCGGCCACCTCGGCCAGGCTCAGGGGGTGGTCGTAACTGCGGCGCGATCCGTCGGGAAGCGTGATATGGGGCATGGTGCGCTGGAAGCGGGCAACAAAAAAGTGCGGGCAAGCCGCACTTCTGTCCTTGCAACGCGTCGGGATCTCCGCGCGCGACGGTCCGCACAGCCTGGTCGGGAGTTCAGGGCTCGCGACGAGTTCGCTCGGGCAGCGGCAAACGTGGCAGGGCTTTCATGGGCGCGGGGCCGGCAGGGCGTGCCGGCACTGGAATCCTGGTAGGCGGTATTGGAATCGAACCAACGACCTCTTGCATGTCAAGCAAGCGCTCTAACCATCTGAGCTAACCGCCTGGAAACCCGTAATACTAGCACGACACCCCGGCTCCCAGGCAAGTACGCGGGCCTGCCGCGCGCCCTTCGAGCCCGGGGCCGGGCCGCCGGCGCGAGCCCCCTTCAGCGCCTGCGCGCCAGGCGCACGCCCCGCACCTCGCGCAGCTGCGCCAGCGCGGACGACAGCGCCTCCAGGCCCGGCAGCTCGACGGTGAACAGCATGTGGGCGGTGTCCCCGCGGCTCTGGGTGCGCACGCCGATGACATTGAGCTTTTGCTTGGAGAACACCTCGGAGATGTCGCGCAGAAGGCCGTGGCGGTCGGCGGCCTCGACCATCAGGTCGACCGCGTAAACCCCGGAGTCACGGGCGCCCCAGGTCACCGGGATCACGCGCTCGGGGTGGCGTTGCCGCAGGTTCCGCGCATTGCTGCAATCGGCGCGGTGCACCGACACGCCTCGCCCGCGCGTGACAAAGCCGCAGATGGCATCGGGCGGCGCCGGCTTGCAGCAGCCGGCCAGCTGGGTCAGCAAGGCGTCGACCCCCACCACCAGCACGCCGCCGGGCTGGGCCTTGGCCGTGCGCAGTTCGAGTTCCTCGCCGCCGGACTCGGTGCCCTCGCCACCGCGCAGGAAGGTCTCGACCTGGCGCAAAGGCAGGTTCTCGCTGCCCACGCGCTCGAACAGATGCTCGGGCGAGCGCAGGCCCAGGCCGCTGGCGAGTTCGTGCAGGCTCATGCCGCTGCGCCCCTCGCGCTGCAGGAGTCTTTCCACCTGGGCGCGGCCGTTGGCGGTGGTCTGCTCCAGTTCCTGGGCATTGAACCAGGCGCGCACCTTGGCGCGCGCCCGCGCCGAGCGCAGGAAACCGAGCTCCGGGTTCAGCCAGTCGCGCGAGGGCCCGCCCTGCTTGGCGGCGACGATTTCCACCGTCTGGCCGCTGCGCAGGGGCGTGTTCAGCGGCAGCAGTGCGCCGTCCACGCGCGCGCCGCGGCAGCGGTGCCCCAGGTCGGTGTGGACGGCATAGGCGAAATCCACCGCGGTGCTGCCGCTCTCCAGTTCGAGAATCCGCGCCTGGGGCGTGAGCACGTAGACCCGGTCATCGAAGGGATTGGCCGCGGCGGGAGCCGCCTGGGCGCCGCCGGCCTCGCCGGCGAGTTCGCCCCGCCACGCGAGCAGCTGGCGGGCCAGCGCCACCTTGGCGTCGAAGTCGGACGCGGCCACCACGCCCTTGTAGCCCTGCGCGCCCGCTTCCTTGTAGGCCCAGTGCGCGGCCACGCCCTGCTCCGCGTGCTCGTGCATGGCGTGGGTGCGGATCTGGACTTCCAGCGGAAGCTCGCGCGGCCCCCGCACCACTGTGTGCAGCGACTGGTAGCCGTTGGCCTTGGGGCGTGCGATGTAGTCGTCGTACTCGGCCTCCAGCGGACTCCAGATCTCGTGCACCAGGCCCAGCGCGGCGTAGCACTGGTCCACGGTATCGACCACGATGCGCAGGGCCAGCAGGTCCATCACCTGGTCGAGCTCGAGGGACTTGCCCTGCATCTTGCGCCAGATGCTGTACGCGTGCTTGCGCCGCCCGCTGACCGAGGCCTCGATGCCCTGCGCCGCCAGCGCCTCGCGAACACGCGCGCCGGCCTGCGCGAGCAGCGCCTCGTGCTCGGCGCCGCGCCGGTGCATCCAGTCGGCGATGCGCGCGTATTCCCCGGGACGATCCAGACGGAAGGCCAGGTCCTCGATTTCCCACTTGATCTGCCACAGGCCGAGGCGGTTGGCCAGCGGCGCCCAGATCTGCAGCGAGGTCTGCACGAAGTCCTCGGGCGCGCCCCTGCCGGCGAGGGTGAAATAGCGCAGGGACTGCAGCCTCGAGGCCAGGCGCAGCGGAATCACACGCAGGTCCTCCGACATGGCCAGCAGCAGGCGGCGCAACATCTCGCGATGGCGCGTGGAACTGTCGGCGGAGCCGCCCTGGCGGGCCAGCGTGAACACGCCCATGAGCTTGCGGCTTTCCAGCGCCAGGCGCGCGTTGTCGCGCCCGAAGACCTTCGACAACTGATCCTCGGGCTTGGACAACTGCGCGGCGGCCAGGCTCAGCCACGCCGCCGCGCGCGTGGCCTCGTCGGCGCCGATGGAGGCCAGGATGGCCTGCACGGCATCGGCATGCTGCAGCGCCGGCTCGCCGCTGTCGAGCAGGACGTCGGCCAGCAGCGCGGCGCTGAACGCGCGGGCGCGCTGGGGCAGGGTCTGGGCGGGCGTGCGCGGATCGGCGTCGGGATCGCCCTCGGAGCCGGACGGCGCTTGTTGCCGGGCGCCGTGCGCCGTGGCTGGCTTCGCGGGCTGGTTCATCGCGCCTTGCAAGGGTTCAGGCCGCGGCCAGGTGGTCCAGCAGGAAGCGCTGCACGGGCTCGATCTGCTCCGGGCTCATCAGCGTGGGGGCATGGCCCACGCCGGGGATCTCGAGGCTGCGGGCCTGCGGCCCGCGCGCGCGCATGGCCTGCGTGGTGCCGGGGCTGAGAATGTCGGAGTGCTCGCCGCGCAACACCAGGGTCGGCGCCTTCACGGCGTCGTACAGCGCCCACATGGCCTGTTCGCCCGCGGCCAGCTGGGCCGCGGCGTCCGGGGCGCCGAGTTGCGCGAAGGATTGCAGGATGCCCGGGTCGTAGTGCAGCAGCAGGCTGCCGTCGGACTGCTGCACCAGCATGGGGCGGCACAGTTCCAGCCAGTCGGCCCGGCTGTGCGGGCCGAAGCCCTCCGAGACCGACCACAGGTAATCGGCGGCTTCGTCCAGGCTGGCGAAGCGCATGCGACGGGCCAGGCCGCCGGCGATGCGACGCAGTCCCTGCTCGGCGATGGACGGGCCGATGTCGTTGAGCACCAGCGCCTGCAGGGGGCTGTCCTGCAGCCCGCCCAGCGCGATGCCGACGAGCCCGCCCATGGAAGTGCCCACCCAGCCCAGGCGCCGTGCGCGCAGGCGCGCGAGCAGGGTGACCATGTCCGAGGCGTACTGCGTCACCTGGTAGAGCTGGGGCGCCAGCCACTGCGAGCGCCCCCGCCCGGCGACGTCGGGACACACCACGCGCAGGTGCCCGCTCAGCGCCGCGGCCAGGCGATCGAAATCCCGCCCCTGGCGCGACAGCCCGTGCACGCAGACCACGACGTCGGGGTGCTCCGGCTCGCCCCATTCCCAGTAGGCCATGCGGTGCAGACCTCCGGGATGCAGGCAGGAGACGAATTCGAGTCGGGGTTGGCGGGCTTCGGTCATGGCGAGCAGCTACGATGCATGAGACGCATATTAGGCCCGCACACGGGCCTCCACGAATCGCCTCGAGATCCACGCTCATGCTTCGCACTCCCTACGAAGACCTGTTGCGCATGGTGCTGCGCGACGGTGCCGACAAGCCCGACCGCACCGGCACCGGCACGCGCAGCCATTTCGGGGCCCAGCTGCGCTTCGATCTGCGCGAGGGATTCCCGCTGGTGACCACCAAGCGCGTGCATTTCAAGAGCATCGCCGTGGAATTGCTGTGGTTCCTGCGGGGCGAGAGCAATATCGCCTACCTACATGAACAGGGCGTGTCCATCTGGGACGAATGGGCCGACGCCCAAGGCGAGCTGGGTCCGGTGTATGGCGTGCAGTGGCGCTCGTGGCCTGCCGCCGACGGCAGCCGCGTGGACCAGATCGCGCAATTGATCCAGGGCCTGCGGGAGCACCCGGATTCGCGCCGACACCTGGTCAGCGCGTGGAACGTGGGCGAGATCGCGCGCATGGCGCTGCCCCCCTGCCACGTCCTGTTCCAGTTCTACGTGGCCCCGGCGCGGCCGGGCGAGTCGCCGCGCCTGAGCTGCCAGCTGTACCAGCGCAGCGCCGACCTGTTCCTGGGCGTGCCCTTCAACATCGCCAGCTATGCCCTGCTCACCCACATGGTGGCCGATCAATGCGGCTTCGAGGTGGGCGAGTTCATCTGGACCGGGGGCGACTGCCACATCTATCACAACCATTTCGAGCAGGTGCGCCTGCAGCTGTCCCGCCCGCCCTTCGCGCCTCCGCGGCTGCGCCTGCGTCGGCGTCCGGCCAGCGTGTTCGACTATGCGCTCGAGGATTTCGAGCTCATCGACTACCAGCACCACCCGGCCATCAAGGCCGCCGTGGCCGTCTGAACCTCCCGCGCATCCGCGAGGCCACTTCATGTCCACTTCCTCCCCAGGCACCCGTGTCAGCCTGATCGCCGCCCTCGCGCGCAACCGGGTCATCGGGCGCGACAACGCGCTGGTCTGGCACATCCCGGCCGACCTTGCGCATTTCAAGAAAATCACCCATGGCCATCCGGTGGTCATGGGACGCAAGACCTGGGATTCCATCGGGCGCGCGCTTCCAGGGCGGCGCAATCTGGTGGTCACGCGCCAGGAGGGGTGGAACGCCCCGGGCGCGGAGCCCGTGGCCTCGCTGCAGGAGGCACTGCGTCTGTGTGTGGAGGCCCCCGAGGTGTTCGTGATCGGCGGCGCGCAGATCTACGAACAGGCGCTGCCCCTGGCGCATCGGCTGTGGCTGACGGAAGTCGAGGCCGAGCCGCAAGGCGACGCCTGGTTCCCGGCCTGGCCGCGGGATGCCTTCGAGCAGGTCAGCCGCGAGCACCATGACGCGCAGGCCGGCACGCCGGCCTTCGACTTCGTGCTCTACGAGCGCCGCGCCGCGGCCTGAGCCGGGCGCGGGGCGCGCGGGCTTCAGCTGCCCGCGACGGTCATCGATTCCAGCAGGATGGAGCCGGTGCTGCGGCTGCCGCTCACGTGCACGTCGGCGCCCACCGCGCGTATGCCCAGCAGCATGTCGCGCAGATTTCCCGCCACCGTGATCTCGTGCACCGGGTAGCGGATCTGGCCGCCTTCCACCCAGAAGCCCATGGCGCCGCGGGAATAGTCGCCGGTGACATAGTTGATGCCATGACCGATGAGCTCGATGACGAACAGCCCGCGGTCGAGCTTGCGCAGCATTTGCGCGAGGTTGTCACCGGGGCGGGTAAGCCGGCTGCTCAGGCTCAGGTTGTGCGAGCCGCCGGCGTTGCCGGTGGTGGGCATGCCCAGCTTGCGCCCGGAGTAGGTGGACAGGAAATAGCCCTCGAGCACGCCACCGCGCACCACGCTGCGCTTGCGGGTGCGCACGCCCTCGTCGTCGAAGGGAGCGCTGCCCATGCCGTCGGGCACGCGCGGGTCCTCCAGCAGGTCCAGGTGCGAGGCCAGCACCGGCTTGCCGAGCTGGTCGACCAGGAAGGAGGCCTTGCGGTACAGGGTTCCGCCGCTGGTCGCATGCACCAGCGAGCCGAGCAGTCCGGCGGCCAGCGGGGCCTCGAACAGCACGGGGTACTGGCCGGTGGGGATCTTGCGCGCCCGCAGGCGCGACAGGGCGCGCTCGGCGGCATAGCGGCCCAGCGCCTCGGGATCGGACAGCCTGGCCGCGTCGCGGTGGCTGCTCCACCAGTAGTCGCGCTGCATGTCGTTGCCGCGACCCGCGATGGGCACGCAGGACAGGCTGTGCCGGCTGCTGGCGTAACCGTCGCTGAACCCGCGGCTGTTGGCCAGCAGGAAATGCATGTGCTGCGCCGACACCGAGGCGCCTTCGCTGTTGCGGATGCGACGGTCGGTGGCGAAGGCGGCGTCCTCGGCGCGGCGCGCCAGCTCCACCGCCTGCTCGACGCTGGGGTCCCAGGGGTGGTACAGGCCGGGGTCGCGGGAGCGGGGGGCCAGCAGCTCGGCCTCGGGCAGGCCGGCGCAATCGTCCTCCGCGGTGTAGCGGGCGATGTCGAAGGCTGCGCGCACCGTGCTGCGAATGGCCTGCGCGGAAAAATCCGAGGTACTCGCGTGCCCGCGGCGCTGCCCGGCGTAGACCGTGACGTCCAGTCCCTTGTCGGTGTTGTGCTCGACCTGCTCGACCCGCCCGATGCGCACGTTGACGCTCAGCCCCTGGCCTTCGGAGACCTCGACCGCCGCGTCGCTGGCGCCCGCCTCGCGCGCTTCGCGCAGCGCCAGCGCCGCGAGTTCCTGGAAATCGGATTTGGAGTATGCGAAATGACCCACGGAAGACCTGAAGGTTGTAAGGGTTGGAGACGCGCCCGTGTCGCGGCGGCTCGCCGCGTCCTGTGACCCGCCTGATAATACGAGTCCATGAAATCGCCCACATTCTCTCGCGGCGCCGCGCCGGCCGCGGACCAGCCCGCCAGCCGCGACCCGGCCGAGCCGCCGAGCAAAAGCCAGCGCAAGCGCGACATGCTGGAACTTCAACAGCTGGGCGAGAGCCTGGCGCAGCTTCCGCGCGCCCGCATCGACCTCCTGGACGTGCCCGAGGCCTTGCGTGACGCGCTGCGCGAATGGGCCCGGCTGCGCAGTTTCGAAGGTCGGCGCCGGCATGCCCAGTACATCGGCAAGCTCATGCGCAAGGTCGATCCCGAGCCGCTGCGCCAGGCGCTGCTCGAGGCCACGGGCGAAAGCCGCGCCGCGGTGGCCCGGCTGCACCAGCTGGAGGACTGGCGCGAGCGCCTGCTCGCCGACGACTCGGCGCTGGCCGAGCTGGTGCGCGAGCACCCCGGGGCGCCGGTGCAGGAGCTGCGCCAGTGCCTGCGCGCGGCTCGCGCCGAGCGCGCCGCCGGCAAGCCGCCGCGCCAGTTTCGCCTGCTTTACCAGCACCTCAAGACCTTGCTGCTGCCCGAGGCGCCCGCCGCCGACCCCGCGCAGCACCCGACCGACGACCATGACGACGCCCTCCTCCCCGACTGACGCCTCCCAGGCGCCGCCCGAAGCCGTGCATATCGGCCTGCTGTCCATCAGCGACCGCGCCTCCAGCGGGGTGTACGCCGACCAGGGGCTGCCTTCGCTGCGTGAATGGCTGCACAGGGCCTTGCGCAATCCCCTTCGTTTCAGCGAGCGCCTGATTCCCGATGAACGCGAGGGCATCGCCGCGGCGCTGCGCGAGCTGGTGGACGTGGAGGGCTGCGACCTCGTGCTGACCACCGGAGGCACCGGCCCGGCGCCGCGCGACGTCACGCCGGAGGCGACCGCCGACGTGGCCGACCGGGTGCTGCCGGGCTTTGGCGAGGAAATGCGACGCATCAGCCTGCATTTCGTGCCGACGGCGATTCTCTCGCGTCAGCTGGGGGTGATTCGCGGCAAGGCACTGATCCTCAACCTGCCGGGGCAGCCCAAGTCCATCCGCGAAACCCTGGAGGGCCTGCGGGGGGCCGACGGCGGCCTGCAGGTGCAGGGGGTGTTCGCCGCCGTGCCCTACTGCGTGGACCTGATCGGTGGCCCCTACCTGGAAACCGACCCCGAGATCTGCCGGGCCTTTCGCCCGAAATCGGCGCAGCGCCCGGCGCGAGCCTGAGGCGCGGGGCGCACGCCGGGCTCAGAGCAGGTCCAGCAGCTCGGCGGGGCGCTCCAGCACGTGCTGGGCGCCCCATTGGCGCGCGGCCTGGGGACCGCCATAGCCGTAGGCGGCGGCCGCGGCGTCCATGCCCGCGGCCAGCGCGGCCTGCACGTCGCGCAGGTCGTCGCCCACGTACAGGCAGCCGGCGGGCTCGATGCGCAGGGCGGCAGCGGCGTGCAGCAGCGGATCCGGCGCCGGCTTGGCGCGCGCGGCGGTGTCGCCGCTGACCACGCAGCCCGGCCTGGCGCCCAGATCCAGCCGGCTCAGCAGCGCATCGGTGTAGCGCGCCAGCTTGTTGGTGACGATGCCCCAGGGAATGGCACGACGCTGCAATTCCTGCAACAGGGGCTCGATGCCCTCGAAGGGGCGGGTGTACACGCAGATCGAGGCCTCGTAGTTGGCCAGGAACTCGTCGCGCAGCGAGGCCCAGCCGGCATCGTGCGGCTGCGCGCCCAGGCCGGCCTGCAGCAGGCCGCGAGCGCCGTGCGAGGCCATGGGGCGCAACTGTTCCAGCGGCAGCTCCGCCATGCCGCGCTGCCTACGCATGCGATTGAGCGCCTCCGCGAGGTCGGGGGCGCTGTCGGCCAGGGTTCCGTCGAGGTCGAACAGCACGCTGCGATACGGGGCGCGCGAACGAAGCGCCGCGCCGGGAGCCGGCATGTTCACGCGGACTCCTGCCGGGTGTCCTGCGGGCGGCGGCAGGCCAGGAAGTAATTCACGTCCACACGCGAGCCCATGCGCCAGCCGCCGCGCAGCAGATCGGGTTCGAGGCCGCGGAATTCCACCGCATCCAGCCCGGCTTCGCGCGCCCAGCCCGCCAGTTCGCTGGGGCGCAGGAATCGGGCGTATTCGTGGGTGCCGCGCGGCAGCAGGCGCAGCAGGTACTCGGCTCCCACGATGGCCAGCGCGAAGGATTTGAGGTTGCGGTTGATGGTGGAGAAGAACACCCAGCCCCCGGGACGCACCAGGCGCGCCGCGGCGCGCACCACGGAATCGGGGCGTGGCACATGCTCCAGCATTTCCATGCAACAGACAAGGTCGAAGCCGGCCGGACGCTGCTCGGCCAGCTGTTCGGCGCTGATGAGCTCGTAGCTCAGGTCCAGCGATCGCTCCAGCGCGTGCATGCGCGCCACCTTCAGCGCACGATCGGCCAGGTCGATTCCCGTGACCTGGGCGCCGCGCTCGGCCAGCGCTTCGGACAGGATGCCCCCGCCGCAGCCGATGTCCAGCGCGCGCGCGCCCTGGAGGTTCGCGTGCGAGGCGATCCACTCGACACGCAGGGGGTTGATGTCGTGCAGGGGCTTGAACTCCCCGTCCCGATCCCACCAGCGGTGGGCCGCGCCGGCGAATTTCTGCAGTTCCGCCGCATCCGAATTCGTGTGCATGGTCGTTGCCGTCATGGCCTGCCGCTCCCGCCGGCCTGCTTTCGGTTTCGAAAGCCGCATTGTGGCACCGATCCGGCCCGCCGATCCCGCGGCGCAGCATCCGGCCGGCGGGGCCGAAAAAAAACCCCGCCGCGGCGGGGTCATATGGGCCGCGCCAGGCGCGGCCCCGTGGTCAGGCCCGGGAATTACTGTTGTGCGCCCGGTGGCTTCATCACGGTGTGGGTGCCGACGATCTCGACCACCGCGCGGCGGTTCGGAGCCTGGCATTCCACGCGCGCCTTGAAGGTGCCGTGGCAGCTCTTCGGATCCACGCGGAAATCGGTCTTGCCCTTGCCTTCGATGTAGATCTTGTCGGCCGGGATGCCCTGGCTCACCAGGTACTCCTTGACGGCCATCGCGCGACGCTGCGACAGCTTCAGGTTGTACTTGACGCTGCCGAAGCTGTCCGTGTAGCCGGTGGAGATCACGGTTTCCAGGTTCACTTCCTTGATCTTCTGGGCCAGTTCGTCCAGCGCCTGCTTGCCGGCGGGCAGCAGCACGGCCTTGTCGAAGTTGAAGAAGGCGTCAGCGGAGTACGTGACCTTTTCGCTGGTCGGAACCGGCACGGGAGCCGGGGCCGGAGCCGGAGCGGGAGCCGGCTCGGCGGCCGGCGCCGGGGCGGCGGCCTTGGCCACGATGGCGCCGTCGCAGCCGGTGGCGGCGGTGGCGGGGGTCCAGAAATTGTCGCGCCAGCACAGG
>DAIDHU010000352.1 GCA_027451915.1 Thiomonas sp.
CAGCAGCACCTGCTCCAGGCCCGTGCGAGCGCCGTGCAGCAACTGCCAGCCCAGCGCCAGCGCACCGGCCACCAGCAGCGTGCCTCCTGGCGCGGACAGCCCCGAGCCCAGTCCCGCGACCAGCCTGGCCGGCACCATCACGAAGGCCCGCGCCAGGCGCCATGCGCCAGCCAGCGGCACCATCGCACAAGCGCGTCTGGAGCGCCATGACATGTTCGGCTCCTTCTGCCCGCAGGCAGAGTCAGCCCCCGGGGAATCGGCGCCGATGTCAGGCCCGGCTTGTCTGCAAGACTAGGCGAAGCCACGACAGTCGCCGCCCGAGGGCGGCGACTGTCACGCTCGACACACGCGCAATTGCGCCTGCGCTCATGCCGTCCGGGGCAGGCCCCGGCCGGCGCGCGTGATCGCGTTCACGCCTTCGCGTACTCCATCTTCTCTGGCCCGGGCCCGGTATGCATGATCCTGGCGCCTCAGGGCTGATGCACATCCATCTGCCAGAACGACTGCAGGACCTGCACGGCCCGATCGGTGCCCTGCCCGGCATACAGCTCCTGCTGGGTGGACGAATTGCGGCACGCCAGATTGCCGACCGCGATGCCCTGCACGGTGTCCGAGAACATGCCTCCCGCGCACAGCCGGTCGCCGTCCGCGCTCAGCGCCTGCACCCTCGACGGCTGGCCGAAATGCGCGTGGTCCTCGGGGTCGATCCACAGGGGTGCCTCCTGCCCTTCGAGCTGCCCGTCGTGCCAGAGCAGCAGCGTGCGGAGGTTTTCGTCGAATTCGCCTTGGTCGTCGGGAAAGGCGAAGCTTCCGCCCGCGAGCATGCCCTGCCCGGTCCACGCCAGCGCCCGCACTTTGCCCCAGGCGTCCACCGCGGGCACGGTCCAGGCCTGGGGGCCGGAGTCCTGGAGCTGCAGCTCGCGCAAGGCCCAGCCCCTGGCGTGCACCAGCGCCGGCTCGGGACCCAGCGCATGGCCCACCCACTCAAATCGTCCGCCCACGCCCAGATGCGCGGGCGACAGGGTCAGCGCAGCGACACCGTTCAAATGGACGGCCTGGTTCGACGACAGCGCGGCATCCCCTACGGGCATCCACGCCTGGGTCTGCGCGTTCCACACCACAAGGTTCCAGGCGGGTATCGCCGCTCCCATGGGCTGCGCCTGCGCGTCCAGGGCCTCGATCGCCCGGGTGAACACCCCACCGACCACGACCAGGCCGTTGCCCGCGTACAGCAGGCTGTTGACATCGCCATGCGCGCCCGCGAAGGTGGCGGTGGGCGCGATGCGCAGGCCGCCCCCCACGCTGCGCCAGGCCTGCGGGTTCAGCAGGGGCGCGGAACCCTGCTGGGGCGCCAGCGCCGCGATGCCGTCGACCACGCGGCCCGCGACCCTGGAAAAGCCGCCGCCCACGTACAGCATGCCACTTTGCGGATCGGCCGCGAAGGCATGCACCGGGCCGTTGGGACCGTCGGCGCCGATGGCGTATTTCCAGCTCGCACCGTCTCCGCAGGCGATGTAGGCCTGGTGCAGCATGGGCAGCACCACCTGGGCCGGTACGAGGATCAGCAAGCCGCCCAGGCACAGATGCGTGCCGTCGGCGCTCAAACCGATGGCCTGCACCGAACTTCCCGCATGCAACAAGAGGCCGGCAGGGGCATGAAAGCCCTGCGCATCGGCCAGCAGCAGCCCGGGCATGGGCAGCTCGAAGCCGGCCGCGATCCAGCCTGCCCGCCGGAACTCCCCGCCCACGGCGGTCCACAGTCCGACCTGCAACGGCTCGATCTTGGCCAGGCTGCCGCCGGAACCGCCGCTGCGCAGATCCCGGAATTTCAGGCCCAGCTTGCCCTCGATGGGCCCCGAGGCATCGGCCGCGGG
>DAIDHU010000353.1 GCA_027451915.1 Thiomonas sp.
CGCCATGGCCCTGGTGGTGGACCGGGGTGCTGGCGGCGGCCTGGGCTCCGCTGCTGTGGTGGCCCGCGTGGCGCTCGGGCGAAGCCGGCGTCGCCGCGTGGCGGGCGGCGAGCGGCGTCGCGCTGGTGGCCGCGCTGGGCACGGCCGCCATCGTCGCGCACCGCCTGGCGCTGGGCACGCACGATCTGCCCTGGCAGGCGGCCGGACCCGTCGCATGCCTGGGCATGGGCGGGCTGTACCTGATGCTGGCCACGCTGCAACTCGCCCCGCGGCACCTGGAGACCGTGCGCCGCTGGAGCTACGCCGGGTTCTACGTGGACGAGATCTACACCCGCGCGGCGCTGCGCCTGTGGCCCGCGCGCTGGGGCGGACCGGCGCGCGCCGGCGCGGCCGCCCGCCGGCGCACCCAGGTGCACTGGAGCATTTCGTGAATACCGAGCCGCCCATCGCCATGCAAGCCCTGCACACCGAATCCGCCGCGGGCGCCGAGCCGCGCGCATCGACCCACTCGGGCATCGACGCGGCCTGCCGCCAGGCCTGCGCGGCCATCGCCCCCGCGTGGCCGCTGGACCTGTCCATCGCCGTCAATCCCCACTGGCAGCGCATCGATCGTCCGGTGCGCGAAGTCGCCTCCCGCATGGCCTTGCTGGCGGGAATCCGCGTGTTCCCGGGGCGCGAGCAGATGCGCCACGCCTGGGACAGCGGTCGCATCCGCGAGCAGGACCTGGCCGCGGCGCTGCAGCGCCTGCCCGAGGCGGCGCAGGCGGGCTGGGACCCGCAGCGCTGCGTGCAGGCGCTGCGCAGCGCGCCGGTCCTGCCGCGCCTGCCGCTGCTCATCGATCTGCTCGACGACCAGCCGCGGCGTCATGCGCGCCTGCCCTGGCGCGACGCGGTGACCCACCAGATCAGCCAGACCTGCGCGGCATATTTCGATCGCGGGCAGGCCGACTGGCAACCCCGGCGCGGGCAGGGCCTGTACGCCTTCTGGCGCGACACCATCGGGCACGACCACGGCATCTCGGTGTTGATGGGCCTGCCAGGCCTGTCCCACGGCCTGGGCGCGCTGCCGGCCACGCGCGAGGACGCCGAGTCCTGGGCCCTGCTGCGCCTGGGTCTGCCCGAGGGCGCCTGGGCCGATTACCTGGAGGCGGTGCTGCTGACCATGCAGGGCTGGGCCTCGTGGTGCGCCTACCTGGGCTGGCAGGCGCAGCTGGAAGGCCGCGAGGACCCCCATCTGCGCGACCTGCTGGCGATCCGCCTGGCCTGGGGCGCGATCCTGCTCGAATGCAAGGCCGACGAGCAGGGCGCCTCGGCCATCGCCGAGATGCGCCAGGGCTGGGGCGCGGCGGTCGAGGCGCTCGCACAGGCCCGGGTCGAGCTGCTGCCCGACGAGGTCTGGCAGCTGGCGCTGGACATCGGCTACCAGCGCGATCTGCTCGAACGCCTGCGCGGCGTCGCGGCCGCGCCGGCCCTGCCCTGCCCGCCCGCCGAGGCCCAGGCGGTGTTCTGCATCGACGTGCGCAGCGAGCCGCTGCGCCGTGCGCTGGAGGCCGTGTGGCCCGGGGTCGGCACCCACGGATTCGCCGGATTCTTCGGCCTGCCCGCCGCCTACACGCCGCTGGGCACCCAGGCCCGCCGCCCGCAATTGCCGGGGCTGCTGGCGCCCTCGGTGGAGCTGTCCGAGGTGTTCGCCACGGCGCTCGATCCCGAGGGCGCGGCAGCGGCCGCGCCGCAAGGCCGGGTCCTCGCCTCGCGCGAACGCAAGCTCGCCGCCGTGCGCCAGCGCGACGGCGCCAGCCGCTGGCCGGCTGCCGCCTTCTCCTACGTGGAAGCCGCCGGCCTGGGATACCTGGGCGCGCTGACGCGCTGGCTCGTGCCCGCGGCCGGCCCGCGCGACAACGACGATCTGGCGGGCGTGGCACCGCGCTACCGAGCGCTGTGCAGGCCGCGCCTGCGCGGGCTGGATGCGCAGGGCAAGGCCGACCTGGCCGCGCGCGTACTGGGCGCCATGGGGCTGCGCGGGGACTTCGCCGCGCTCATCCTGCTGGTGGCCCACGCCAGCCAGAGCAGCAACAATGCGCACGCCGCCGGGCTGGACTGCGGAGCCTGCTGCGGCAACAGCGGCGAGCCCAACGCGCGGGCGCTGGCGCACCTGCTCAACGAGCCGGAGGTGCGCGAGGGGCTGCGCGAACGGGGCATCGACATCCCGCGGCACACGGTGTTCGTGGCCGCGCTGCACAACACGACCACCGACGAGGTGGAGGGCTTCGACCTCGACCTGCTGCCCGCGCATGCCCGCGCCTGCTGGGACAGGATGCGCAGGGCGCTGGATCACGCCTGCGACCAGTTGCGCCGGGAACGCGCCCCCCGGCTGGAGCTGGACCCGCGCCTGCCCCACGACCAGCTGCTGCAGGCGCTGCGCCGGCGCGCCAACGACGGGGCGCAGACCCGGCCCGAGTGGGGGCTTGCCGGCAATGCCTCGCTGATCCTGGCGCCGCGCGCGCGCTCGCGCGCCGCGGTGCTCGAGGGGCGCAGCTTCCTGCACGACTACGACGCCGCGGGCGATGCGGACGGCAGCCTGCTGGAGGCCCTGATGAGCGCGCCCATGCTGGTGGCCCACTGGATCAACTGGCAATACCACGCCTCCACCGTCGAGCCCGAACGCCTGGGCAGCGGCAACAAGCTGCTGCACAACGTGGTGGGCGCGCGCATCGGCGTGTTCGAGGGCAACGGCGGGGACCTGCGCATCGGCCTGTCGCAGCAGTCCCTGCACGACGGCCGGCGCTGGGTGCACGAGCCGCTGCGCCTGAGCGTGCTCATCGAGGCGCCCGAAGCCCGCATCGAGGGCGTGCTGCAGCGACACGCGAAACTGCGCCAGCTGGCCGAGCACGGATGGCTGCACCTGCTGCGCCTGGATGAGCAGGGCGGCGTGTGGAGTCGCACGGGCCCGGCATGCTGGCGGGCCTGGCAGGCCGGCGCCTGAGCGGGGCGGCTCCCGGGCGCATGCCGGCGCGGCCGGGCGGCCCCGCGGCATGCGGGGGCGCCCTCAGACCAGGCCGCCGTTGGCCTGCACCACCTGGCCGTGGATCCACGAGGCGCGCGGCGAGGCCAGGAAGGCGACCAGCTCCGCCACTTCCTCGGGACGCCCGATGCGCCCGAAGGGACTGAGCGCCGCCGAACGCGCCTTGGCCTCCTCGGTCTTGCCTTCGTGGAACAGTTCCGTGTCGACCGGCCCGGGAGCCACGGCATTCACCCGCACGCCGCGCCCGGCCAGCTCCCGCGACAAGGCGCGCACGAGTGCCTCCACCGCGGCCTTGCTGGCGCTGTAGGGCCCGAGTCCGGCCATGGACACGCGCACCAGCGAGGTCGTCAGTGCGAGAATCGAGCCTCCATCGGCCACGTGCCGCGCCGCGGCCGAGAGAATGTTGAAGGCCCCGAACAGGTTCACCTCCATGAGTCGGCGAAAGGCCTCGGGGTCGAAGCTCGCCACCGGGCCGGGAGGCACGTTGATGCCGGCGTTGGCCAGCACGCAGCCCACGGGGGCGCCGAAGTCCTGCTCGACCCTGGCGAACAGCGCGTCCACCGCCGCCGCGTCGCGCACCTCCACCGCATGGGCCTCGACCCGGGCGCCGGCCCGCAACGCCGCCGCGCCGGCGCAGGCCTGCTGCGCGGCCTGCGCGCTGGAGACGTAGGTCAGCGCGAGGTCGAAACCCTCGCGCACGAGCGCGTCCACGCAGGCACGGCCGATTCCGCGGGAACCACCGAACACGATGGCGACTGGCTTGGGCATATCCGGAACTCCTGAAATGTCGGGACAAGGAGGGGCCGGCCCGCAGGAAGAGCCGGGCCCCGGGAAGGAACGCGGGCCCGGGTCCTCCGGGTCGCGCGCGGGTGCATGGGTCTATTCGTCGGTCTGCGGGCTGGTGATCACCAGCAGCACCAGTTCCTCGGTGCCGGTGCAATGCAGTTCGTGCTCGACCAGGGGAGGAATGAACATCACGTCGTCGGGCCCGACGGGGGTCTCCCGGCCGTCCAGGATCACCAGGCCGCGTCCGCGCAGGATGTGGTAGATCTGCTCCTGCCGGCGATGGCTGTGACGCGCCACGTAAGCCCCCGGCTCGTAGCACGACAGGCGGTAGTCCAGGTGCTGGCTGCCCAGGCTCTCGCGCGAGACGATCTCCTTGGACAGCGCCTGGCCGAAATGCCCCGGGAACTGCTTCCAGAGCAGCGCGTCGGCGCGGCGGATCGCCGCCTGGGGCTGCCGCGACTGCCCGTCTTGCTGGCTTGTGTCCATCATGGTCTCCATGGTTTTGATCAAAGGCTCCGGCGGCTTCAGGCCGCCTGCTGGGTACCGTCGTGGCGCGCCGCGCCCCGCGCGGCATCCTCGCCGTGGATGCCCAGCAGGCGCTCCTGCAGCCCGCGGTCCTGCTCCAGTTCACGGGCGGGGCCCGAGAAGGCCACGCGCCCATTGACCAGCACGTAGGCCCGGTCGGCCAGCTCCAGGGCTTCCTCGGCGTTGTGCTCGACGATCACCACGCTGGCGAACTCGCGCAGCTTGAGCACGGCCGCCTTCACTTCGGCCACCACCACCGGCGCCAGGCCCTCGAAGGGCTCGTCCAGCAGGATGACCTTGCTGGGGGCCATCAGCGCGCGCGCGATCGCCACCATCTGGCGTTCGCCGCCCGACAGGTTCTCGGCCCTGGCGCGGGCCAGCACGCCGATCTTGGGAAACAGCTGGCAGACCTCGGCGAAGCGCGCGCCGCCCGGACGCTGCGCCAGGCGCAGGTTCTCGGCCACCGTCAGGTTGGGGAACAGGCGCCGCCCCTCGGGCACCAGCGCGATGCCCAGGCGACGCCGCAGGAAGGAGGGCTTGCGCACGATGTCCTGCCCGTCCAGCTCGAGCTGGCCGTCGACATGGCGCAGCATGCCCATCCAGGTCTTGAGCAGGGTGGTCTTGCCCACGCCGTTGCGCCCCAGCAGCGCCACGACCTCGCCCGCGCGCAGCTCGAAGTCGATGTCGCGAATGGCCAGGCTGCCGCCGTAGCCGGCGCTGAGGCCGCGGCAGCGCAGCACCTCGGGGGCCTCCCCCGGCGCGAGCGGCCGCTCCTGGCGCGCCGGCGCCGACTGACCGGGAACGCGCGCGCCCAGGTAGGCCTCGCGCACCGCCGGGTCGGCGGCCACCTCGGCAGGGGCGCCATCGGCGATCACCCGGCCCATGTGCAGGACCGTGACGCGCTCGGACAAGGCCAGCACGCGATCGATGTCGTGCTCGATCAACAGCACGGATCGGGTGCGGGCGATGCGCCGGATGATCCCGCCCACCCTCTCCCGGTCGGCCTCGGACAGGCCGGCCAGCGGCTCGTCCAGCAGCAGCAGCGGTGCGTCGCCGGCCAGGGACATGGCGATGTCCAGCAGGCGCTTCTCCCCGTGCGCAAGGTCCTCGCAGCGGCGCGAAGCGCGCTCCAGCAGGCCGACCGCCGCCAGCAATTGCCACACCCTTGCGTGACCCCGCGGGTCGCGGTAGGGATCCCTGTGCATCGAGGCCGCGCGGCCGCCGGCCGCCTCGACCGCCACGCGCAGGTTCTCGAACACGCTCAGGCTGGGGAATACCGAGACGATCTGGAAGGAGCGGCTCAGGCCCAGGCGCGTGCGCCGATGAGGCGCAACGCCCACCAGTTCGCGCCCCCGCAGGCGAATGCTTCCGGCGTCCGGCTCCAGCAGCCCGGTCAGCAGATTGAACAGGGTGGTCTTGCCGGCTCCGTTGGGGCCGATCACGCTGTGCACGCCGCGGGCCGCGACGCGCAGGTCGATGGCGTTCTGGGTCACGATCGAGCCGAAGCGCTTGCTCAGTCCCCGCACCTCGAGCACGGGGGCGTCCGCCCGCGATCCTGCGAGCTCCGGCGCGTCCGGCGCGTATTCCTCGATCCCGGCGGGCACCGGGGGAATCTGCTCGCGGGTCAGCGTGCGCCCGCCGCGCCCGCGCAGGCGACGGAACAGGCCGTGGATCCCCCCCGGATTGACAAAGGCGAGCACGATGATGATCGGCGCGAAGTACAGCCACCAGTTCTCGCTCCACGCGCTGAGCTTGTTCTCCAGGACGATGAAGGCGATGGCCCCCCACAGGGCTCCGAGGAAGTGATCCACGCCGCCCAGCGCCACCATCAGCACCGCGTCGCCGGCCTGCTGCCAGCTCAGCGGGTTGGCGTAGGCGCCGCGCAGCAGCAAGGCCATGCCGGCGCCCGCCACGCCGATGGCGGCCCCGGCGATGGTGAAGGCGCGCAGCTTGACCTGGAACACGTCGATGCCCAGGCAACTCGCACGCCGCTCGTTGTCGCGCACCGCCTGCATGCGGCGTCCGAAGGAGGAGTGGGCGATGCCCCACAGCAGCACGCAGGCCAGCACCACCACCCCGATGACCAGCGCGGCGAAGCCCCCGGCGGACTCGAACTCCGGGCGGGTGGCGATCTGCAGGCCGTTCTCGCCCCCGGTGAAATCGGTCCAGCGGTAGGCGATCTCGAAGGCCAGCTGGGAACAGGCCAGGGTGAGCAGCGAGAAGTACACCCCGCGCCGGCGCAGGATCACGAAGCCGCTGAGCAGCGCCAGCACCGTCGTGAACAGCACCGCCCCGGCGAAGGCCGCGGCCTCGCTGCCGCCAAAGTGGCCCATGCCGATGGCCACGCCGTAGCTGGCCACGCCGAAGTACAGGGACGCGCCGAAGGGCACCAGCCCCAGGTATCCGATGAGGAAGTTCACGCCCAGGCCGTACAGGGTGTAGACGGCGATCTGGGTGACCACGTCGACGGGCATGCCGGCGAAGCGCACGCCGGCGGCCAGCGCCGCCAGCACGATTCCCACCACAAGCGCCGGATGGCGCAATGCGTCGCGCGGGCTCATTCGAAACGCTCCCAGTGTTCGCCGAACAGGCCGCGCGGACGCACCAGGGTGACCAAGAGCATGAGCACGTACATGGCCGCCCCGGCCGCGGCGGGCGCGAACTGGATGGTCAGCGCGGTCACCACGCCCACCAGCACGCCCGAGACGATGGAGCCGCGCAGGGATCCCAGCCCTCCGATGGTGATCACCACGAAGGCTGGCATGATCGCCTCGCTGCCCATCGAAGGGCTGACCGACCACAGGGGCGCGGCCAGCACGCCGGCCACCGCCGCCAGGCCGCAGCCCAGGCCGAAGGCCCCGGTCTGCGCGTTCTGCAGGCGGATGCCCAGGGCCTCGACCATCTCGGGATCGCGGCTTCCGGCGCGCAGGATGCGCCCGTAGGGGGTGTAGCCCAGGAACAGCCACAGGCCGCACAGCAGCAGCAGGGTGCAGGCCACCACCGCCAGGCGATAGGTCGTGATCAGGAAGGGCCCGTAGATCAGCACGCCCTGCAGGGCCTCGGGGGCGTTGAAGGGAACTCCCGCCGAGCCCCAGACGCGGCGGATCAGGGCCTCGATGAACAGCGCCAGCGCGAAGGTGACGATCAGGCTGGTCAGCGGGTTGCGCTGGTACAGATGGCGCAGGAGCAGGCGCTCCAGCACCATGCCCACGGCCGCCACCAGCAGCGGCGCCAGCCAGATCGCCTGCACGCCCCACCAGCCCTGCAGCGCGTACGCGAGGTACGCGCCGAGGGCGAAGAAGGCCCCATGCGCGAAATTGATCACGCCGAGCAGGCCGAAGGTGATCGACAGACCGATCGCGATCAGCACGTACACGACACCCAGGGTCAGGCCGCTGGCGGCCTGCGACAAGATGAGTCCGAGCATGGGGTGTTCAGGCCGTGGATCAGAGGGGGCCCATGTGGCAGCCGATCTGCGCCGGCGTGCCGTAGGCGGCGTCGGTGGCCTGGAAGGACTTGGGCGCGCGCTGCAGGACGTCGAAATAGTCATGCTGGCCGGTGATGTGCTGCTTGACCCGGAAGATGACCGCCTGGTGGATCATCTGGTGATCCCAGGGCCGGAAATACGCGCCGGTTCCCGCGCCGTTGCGGTCCTTCCAGTGCTCCAGGGCGTCCACGATCGCCGCCGGAGCGGTCGACTTCGCCGCCTGGATGGATTGCAGCAGGGCCATGGTGCTGATCCAGCCCTGCCAGGCCTTGTCGGTGGGAGGAACCTTGTACCTGGCGATGAAGGCCTTGACGAACTCCTTCGACTGGGGCGAGTTGTTGGGGTCCTTGTAGTACCAGGGATTGACGTAGATCCCCGTGGCGGCCTGGGGGCCGACGTCCCAGAAATCGCTGTCGCTGACCGCCACCGCGGTGTAGGGGATGGAGGTCTTCATGCCCATCGCCGACCACTGCTTGAGAAAGTTCGAAAGATCGCCGCCGACCAGTCCGCCGAACACCAGGGACGGCTTGGCCTGACGGATCTTCAGGATGTAGGAGGTGTAGTCCGCCGTGTTGAAGGGAACCTGGTCGCTGCCGATCTCCTTGGCGCCGAGCTGGTTCATCTTGGCGCGCGCGGCCTTCACGATGTCCTGGCCGAAGGCGTAGGAAGGGGTCAGGAAGTACCACTTGTCCCCCAGGGTCTTCAGGTAGGGCAGCAGCATGTCCACCTGCACCGGGACCGAGGGCTGGGTGCGGAAGGTGTATCGATTGCAGGTCCTGCCCGTGATGGATGCCACCGCTGCATTGGTCGCGATGTAGGGGATCCTGTCCCGCGCGGCCACCGCGGCCATGCCGATGGCATTGGAGCTGATGGTTCCGCCCATGAAGGCGACCACCTTGTATTGCTGGATCAGCTTCTGCGTGTTCTGCACCGCGTCCTGCGGGGTCTGCTCGTCCAGCCAGATGAGCTTGACCGGCCGGCCCAGCACCTTGCCGCCGGCCTGCGCCAGCGCCAGCTCGCTGCCCTCGACCAGGTTTTTCGCCAGGATCGCAGCCGGGCCTTCCTTGGCGTAGATCATGCCGATGTGGATGGTCGCCGGGTCCTGCGCATTCGCCAGGCCCGGAAGCGCCGCGGCGCCCGCCACCGCGCAGGCGCAGGCCGCGCGCATCAGCCCGCGCCCGCGTGGCGCCCGCCTGGTGGCGGGGGTGCATCGAATGCTGCTTGCTGGCTTCATGTCGTCTCCTCTTGGTTTGGTTTGGATGGGGCCCGAAGGCCCTTTCAGCCGTCGGCGGCGGGAGCGCGCGCTTGTCCAGCGCCGCCCGCCGCCCCTCCCGCGGCGAGCGCCGCGTTGCGTCCGGCACGGCGCCCGGACACGAAAGCCCAGGCCAGATGGTGGCCGTGTCCCTTGAGCAGCAGCCCGCCCTGCCCCACCGAACCGGCGGCGTACAGGCCGTCCAGCGGCCTGGCCTGCCGGTCCAGGACCCGATGCTCGGAATCCACCGCGAGGCCTCCCTCGCTGTGCACGAACACGGGTCGCACCGGCCCCAGGGCGACGAAGCCCCGGCCGCGGCCGCGCTCGCCCAGCGCGGCTCGCAGCGCGCTGGCCGGCATGGCGCACACGGCGGCCAGATCCTCGAGCGCATCGGCCTCGAAGCAGATGCGCGGCCGGATGCGCGCGTAGTCGTCCAGGTAGGCGTAGGCGATGCCGGGGGCCGTGGAGATGTGGTGCGGCGCCGCTCGAAAACGCTGCGCGGTGCGCTGATCCATGACGATGTAGCCGCTGCCGCCCTCGCGCGCGGCCAGGGTCTGCGCGAGCAGGGCCGGCGGCGCCTGCACGGCCTGGCCTGCCGCGTCGACCAGCAGCGCGCCGAGTTCGAACAATTCCAGGCTCGGCGCCAGCGCGGTGGCGATGAAACGCACCACGAAGGGGCGGGTCCACGCGGACGGCAGCCGGCGCAACGCGCCTGCCATGGCGGCGCCCAGCAGCGGCGACGGCGGCAGGCGATGCAGCCAGGAGCCCGCGCCGGCGGGCGCGAAACGCAGCTCCGGACCCAGCGCCAGATCCCCGTTGAGCACGACGCCGCCGAGTTCCTCGCCCATGCGCTGCCCGTCGCCGGTCGCGCCCGGGTTGACGCCCGGCACGCGTGCCGCGGCCTCGCCCATGAATCGGCGCTTGAACTCCGGGCTGCTGGTGAAGTCCCCGCTGGCCAGCACGACGCCGCGCTCGGCACGGGCCACACGCTCATGTCCGTCCTGCTCGAAAACCACCCCGATGACCCGCCCGTCCTCCAGCATCAGGCGACGGGCGCGGGCCCCCAGCTCGAAGCGCACGCCGGCGCGCCGCGCCGCGCCGGCCAGGCGATGCACGAAGGCGCGCGAATTCGGCAGTACGTTGTGCATGCGCGCGCGTCGATGCGGGGGCTCCGGAAAGGGCCCGGTGAAGCGCACGCCATGCCCCTCCAGCCAGGCGAAGGTGGCCGGGATCTCGTCGCACAGCACCCGCGCCAGGGCCCGGTTGTCGCGCTCCAGCAGCGGGCCGTCGAAGGCGGCCATGTCCTCCCAATGCGCCAGGGGCGCATCGTCGATGCCGGCGGCGCGCTGCAGCCGCGTGCCGGTGCAGGTCAGCGAGCCCACCGACAGGGCTGTCGAGCCCCCCGGCGCCTCTCCCTTCTCGAGCACCCAGACGCTGGCGCCGGCCGCGCGCGCCTCGATGGCCGCGGCCAGGCCCGCGCCCCCGGCCCCGACGACCACCACGTCGCAGCGCAGGTCCCGCGGCGTCGCGCGCGCCGGCTCCAGCGAAGGGCTCGGGTCCATGGCTCGCGGCCTCGCGTCGGGTCTCAGACCGGCTCGCCGCCGGCGAGATGCCGGGCACCGAACACGGGTTCGCGATAGGGAATCGGGGGCAACTGCCAGGTGCCGGTGGACGGCGGCCGGATGTCGCCGTCCACGAACACGTCGATCACGCAGGGGCGGCGCAAGGCCAGCGCGCGCTCGATCGCCGGGCCGAGGTCGGCCAGGCGCTGCACCGTCATGCCCTCGGCGCCGCAGGCCCGCGCCCATGCGGCGAAGTCCGGGTTGTAGCGCTCGCCGCTGGCTCCGTGGTAGAAGGCGGTGCCGATCTCGCGCCCGTCGAACAGGCCGTACTGCAGGTCGCGGATGGCCCCCCAGGCGAAGTTGTTCCAGACCACCCACACGCAGGGCAGCTGGTATTCCACCGCCGTGGCCACCACATAGGGGGTCATGGTGAACCCCCCGTCGCCGACCACGGCCACGCAGGGGCGGTCGGGCGCCGCGAGCTGCGCGCCCAGCACGCCGCAGACCCCGAAGCCCATGGAGGAGTAGCCCCAGCTGTTCAGCATGCTCTGGGCCCGGGAGGGTTTCCAGAACTGCATGAACCAGTTGTGGTGCACCCCGGAATCCAGGCACAGCACCACGTCCTCGGGAAGCAGCTTCTGCACCGTGCTGACCACGCTCATGGGGTGCAGGGGCTGGGCCGATGCCTCGCGCGTGGGCGCCACGTAGGCCTCCCATTGCGCGCTCCAGCCCGCGACCTGCTCACGCCAGGCGGCGTAGCGCTCGGCCTGCGGCCCCTCGCCCGGCCGCGCCGCCTGCAGGCGCTGCAGAAGCTGGCGCGCGAAGCCGCGTGCGTCGGCGATCAGCCCCAGGGTCGGGGGATAGTTGCGCCCGAGCTCCTGGGGGTCGATGTCCACGTGCACGAGTTTCGTGGCCGGGAAGTTCCAGGAATAGCCGGGGATCCAGCTGGAAGAGGAGCGATCGTCGAAGCGCGCCCCGATGGCCAGCACCAGGTCCGCGTGGCGACCCGCCTCGTTGGCGGGATAGGTTCCGTTGCGCCCGATGAATCCCAGGGTCAGGGGATGCGCCGCCGGCACGCAGCCCATGCCGTTGGGCGAGGTGATCACCGGAATGCCCAGGCGCTCCTGCAGCGCGGCCAGTTCCGCGCCCGCCTCCGAAAGCGTGGCGCCGTGCCCGATGAACATGACGGGACGTCGTGCCTGCGCCAGCAGCTCCAGGACCTGCGCGAGGTCTTCTTCGCCCACTCCCGGGCGATGGCTGCCGTTGCGCTGGCCCGCCTGGGCCCTCAGCTCGGCCTGCTCCTGGAACAGGTTGTAGGGCACGTCGATGTTCACCGGCCCCGGGCGCCCGATGAGCATGGTGTCGAAGGCCTGGCGCATGGCCAGGGGCAGCATCTCCACCCGCGAGGGCTGGAAGGCGCGCTTGACCACCGGCTTGATCACGCTGGCGAAGTCCGCCTGGTTGTGCGCGTACAGCTCCTGGAAAGGAGCGCGGTTCTGCTGGGTGCTCGGCACGTTGGCGGTGATCGCCAGGAAGGCCGAGGAGTCGGAAAGCGCGGTGACCAGGGGCATCACGATGTTGGCGCTGCCGGGCCCCGTGGAGGTCAGGGTGGCCACCGGCTCGTGGCGCACGCGGAAGTAGGCGTCGGCCATGTGCCCGGCGCATTGCTCGTGACGTGGCGAGATCAGGCGGATGCGATCGCGCTGCTCGTACAGGGCATCCAGGATGCCCACGTTGCCGTGCCCGCATACCCCGAACACGTAGGGCACGCCCTCGTCCACGAGGTGTTGCGTGATCAGTTGCCCGCCATTCATCATCGGCATCGAAATCCCCTTTCAGTGGCTGGAGGAGCGCATGGTCACCAGGCGCTGCTCGGTCATTTCCATCACGGCGTAGCGCGGCCCCTCGTGTCCGAAGCCGCTGTCCTTGACGCCCCCGTAGGGCATCAGATCCACGCGCGAGCTGGAGGTCTCGTTGATGTGCAGCCCGCCGACGTCCAGGCGCTCCATGGCCTCGAACACATGGTCCAGGTTGTTGGTGAACAAGCCGCTGGCCAGGCCGTAGGGCGTGGCGTTGACCAGCTCGCAGGCCTGCTCCATGCTGGCGAAGGGCACGATGGACATCACCGGCCCGAACATCTCGCGGCACCGCAGCTCGGCCCGCTCGGGAACCCCGGCCAGCAGGGTCGGCGCCAGCACGGCGCGCTCGCGCCCGCCCCCCGCGAGCAGCCGCGCCCCCATGTCCTGCGCGGCCCGGATGCGAGCCTGCAGCCCGGCGGCAGCCGCCTCGCTGATCATCGGCCCGACCACCGTGCGTGGATCGCGCGGATCTCCGCAGGGCAGGGCCGCGACCCGCGCGGCAAGCTCGGCCGACACGCCGTCGAGCAGGCTCTCGTGCACCAGCAGCACCTGGATCGAGGTGCACACCTGGCCCGCCTTGCGGTAGGCCGCGCCCAGCACCTTGGGCAGCGCGCGGCGGGTGTCGATGCCGGCGTCGAGCAGGGTGAAGGCGATGCTGCCCAGCTCCATCTGCGTGCGCCGCAGCCCGGTCTTGCGCAGGATCTCCTTGCCGACCTCGGTGCTGCCGGTGAAGGCATAGAAGCGCACGCTTGCCTGCTCCAGCAGCGCGTCGACGACCTGCGCGCCGCCATGGAGCACGGCGATGTGTCCGGCCGGAAGTCCCGCGTCCAGCAGGGCCTGGGCCATCAGGTTGGCGGGCGTGGGCACGTGGGGCGAGGGCTTGAGCACCACCGTGTTGCCCGCGGCCAGCGCCGGCGCCACCTTGTGCGCCACGGTGTTCAGCGGCGAGTTGAAGGGGGTGATGGCGCATACCACGCCCAGGGGCACGCGGCGCGTGAAGCCCATGCGCCCCTCCTGACCCGGCGCGCTCGCGATGGGAACCACCTCTCCGGTGATGCGCAGACCCTCCTGCGCCGCCAGCTTGAAGGTCTGCAGGCAGCGCCGGAGCTCGCCCTGCGCGTCGGCCTCGGGAAATCCGGCCTCGCGCTGCATGGCCTGGACCAGCTCGGCCCCGCGCCGCTCCAGCAAGGCGGCCGCGCCCTCGAGCACCTCGGCTCGCTCGCCCGGATTCAGGCGGCGGGAGCGGAAGGATTCCTGCGCGACCCGCACGGCCTCGGCGGCCTGCGCGGCCGAGGCGCAGTGCAGTTGCGCGCAGACTTCCAGGGTGTACTTGTCGGTGACGGGCAGGCTGCGCTCGCCGTCGAGCCATTGCCCATCGATGAGGTTGTGGATCGTGTTCATGGTCATGGTGTCGTGTCGCCGCCGCCGGTGCGCACGGGCGGCTCAGTCCCCGCCCAGGGCCGGGCCCGGGCCGCGCCGGCGCTCGAGCGCATCCTGGAACAGGGACAGCAGACGGTATCCGGCGTGCACGAACTTGCCATAGGGCAGGCTCAGGAACAGGGCCGCGACGATGCCCAGGTGCAGGCACAGCAGCGGCGCCATCGCCGGCGTGGAGCGCGCGCCCAGCAGGAGCAGCCCGCTGGCGCTGGTGGCCAGCAGCAGCGCCAGGAAGCTCAGGTCCATGGCCCGCTGCGCGGGGTCGCCCTGCTGGGGGTTGCGCGACAGCCGCAGGCGCAGCAGTCCGCCCGCCCCCACGAGTTGCATCAGGCCTCCGGTGAAGCCCAGGCCGACCGGAAGGCTGTTCCACGCATACGGTGCCGCGCGGCCCAGGCCGTAGGCCTCGAAGGTAGCCACGCAGGTGGCCGCGAAACACAGCCCGAAGCCGTAGGCCAGCAGATGGTGCAGCAGGCGACGCGCGCCGGAGGGCTCGTCGTCGGCGTTGTGGCAGCCGGCACCCCCGCCGTCCAGGTAGCGCAGGCTCAGCGCATCCGCCGCCGCGCGCGCCGCCGCCGGCGCGCCCTGCCCGGCCGGCACGCGCCCGCCGATGAAGCGCCAGTAGCCACGCAGGCCCATGCCCAGGCTGAGCAGGATCCACAAGGCCAGGGCGCCGAACAGCGCAGCCAGCGCATCGTGCGGCACCACGGCGTAGAAATCCGCGCTGCCTGGCGCCGGCTGGCCGCCGCGCAGCGCGCCCAGCAGAAGAAAGCTGCCCAGTCCGAGCGCCAGCGCGGCGAAGCTCCAGGGCGCCTGCCTGCGCAGCAGCCCCGCGAAGGCGGCGGGCCAGGCGAATCGCTCGTAGGTCCGCCCGCGCAGTCGCGCGAGGGATCGAGGAATGTTGACCTCGAAGGGGTGCGGGCTGGCGTACTGGCAGGCGTACAGACACGCGCCGCAGTTGTGGCACAGATTGGCCAGCTGGTGCAGATCCCCGGGGCTGAAGTCCAGCCGGCGCTCGATGGCCGGGAACACGGCGCAAAAACCCTCGCAATAGCGGCAGGCATTGCAGATGTCGACCACGCGCCGCGCCTCCTGCTGCGCGTCGTCGAGGGGAAGCTGCAGGCTCACGGCCTCCAGCTCGATGCGGATCGGTGGTTTCATGTCTCAGGCGACTTCACTTGCCGCGTCGCGCCGGGCCAGGGCCTGTTGCGCGGCGGCGCTGCCGGCGATGCGGCCGAACACGGTGCCGATGGTCATGCCGATTCCCGCCAGGTAGCCCTTGCCCAGGATGTTGCCGGCCATCATTTCCCCGGCGCAGTACACATTGCCGGGCGGCGCGTGTTCGAACAGCACCTGCGCGCTGGCGTTGACCTTCACGCCCAGGTAGGTGAAGGTGATCCCCGGACACAGGGGATAGGCGTGATAGGGCGGCGTGTCCAGCGCGACGGCCCAGTGCGACTTCGGGGGATCGAGACCCTCGGTACGACAGTCGTCCAGCACGGTATGGTCGAAATGACCCGGACGCACGCTGGAGTTGAAGGCGTCGACAGTGGCCTGCAGGGCCTGGGGGTCGAGGTCCAGCAGGCGCGCCAGCTCCTGCACGCTGGGCGCGCTGATCGGAGGGAACACGGGAGGAATGAAACGCCCGATGGCCTTGGAGTCGATGATCGAATAGGCGATCTGCTCGGGTTCGCGCGCGACCAGGCGCCCCCAGATGGCATAGCGCTTGGGCCAGAAGTCCTCGCCCTCGTCGTAGAAACGCCGCGCCAGCTTGTTCACGACCAGCCCCAGGGACACGGCGTCGACCCGGGTGACGATGCCGCCGTCATAGCGCGGTGCCCGGGCATCGATGGCCACCGCGTGGCATTGACTCGGGTCGCCCACGGCCACCGCGCCAGCGTCGATGATCTGGCGCAGCACGGAGCCCTGGTTGTACGCGCTGCCGCGGATGCGGAAATTGCGCGCCGCCTCGCCCCAGGCCTGCTCCAGCCACTTCAGGTTGGACTCGAATCCTCCGGCCGCCAGCACCACGCTGCGCGCGGACATGCGTTCGAGACGGCCGTCGACGTCCACATTCGCCGCGTGGAAGCGGCCGCCCTCGATGTCCAGCGAATCCACCCGCGCCGCGTAGCGTATGCGCACGCCGAGTTCGCGCGCGCGGCGGTAGTAGGTGTTCAGCAAGGCCTTGCCGCCCCCCAGGAAAAAGGCGTTGGTGCGCGACAGCTGCAGGGTTCCGGTCAGCGAGGCCTGGAAACGCACGCCATGGCCGAGCATCCACGGCAGGGCCTGGGCGGAGCCGCGGATGGCCATGCGCGCCAGGGGCTCGTCGGTCTGGCCGCCGGTGACTCGCAGCAGGTCTTCCCAGTACTCGTCCTCGCCATAGGCTTCGGTCAGGGTCTGCGTGGGCCGGTCGTGCATGCAGCGCAGGTTGCGGGTGTGGGCGCTGTTGCCGCCGCGCAGTTCCTGGGGAGCGGCTTCGAGCAGCAGCACCGAGGCGCCCTGCTCGCGCGCGCTGATGGCGGCGCACAGCGCAGCGTTGCCGCCGCCGATGACCAGCACGTCGGGCATGTCGTGCGAGGGATGCGGGGCCGTCCGCGGCGCGAGCGCGCGAAGCTGGCGAGATGGGGTGACTTGCATGGTGGGCGCAGCGTACGAACCCCGCCTCCATTCGCGCAAATACTTTCGACCGATACTGGTTATAGGAGCCCCCTATTGCTAAGCTGCGCCGCGCGGCGACGAATTCACCGGGCCGCGAGGACTCGTGATGGACATGCGGCAGTTGCGGTATTTCGTGCAGATCGTCGAGAGTGGAAGCCTGGCCAAGGCCTCGCAGATGCTGTTCGTCTCCCAGCCCAGCCTCAGCCAGCAGCTGGCCAAGCTCGAGGACGAGATCGGACGCAAGCTGCTCAACCGCAGCTCGCGCGGAGTGTGGCCGACCTCGCATGGAGACGCGCTGTACAAGCACGCCATCTTCCTGCTGCGCCAGTTCAACCAGACCAAGGCGATCGCACGCCAGGAGGACTCGCAGATCACCGGACAGGTCTGCCTGGGGCTGGCGCCCACGACCCTGGGCGCCCTGGGCCTGCGCCTGCTGGAGCGCGTGCGCAGCAGGTATCCGGGCATCCTGCTCAACATCATCGAGGGCATGAGCGGGCACCTGGAGCAGCTGGCCCGCGCCGGGCAGTTCGACATCGCCGTGCTGTTCCGGCAGCTACCCGCCATCGAGCTGGTGGCCGAGCCCCTGCTCGATGAGCAGCTGTACGTGATCGCGCCGGCGGGCGACTGCTCGCGCATTCCCCCCGAGGTGAGTGCGCTGAGCCTGCGCGAGGTGGCCGATCTGCCCCTCATCCTGCCGACCGCGGCCCACGGCCTGCGGCGCCGCCTGGCCATGGAGTTCGAGCACTGCGGTGTTCCGCTGCAGCCGGTGGCGGAAATCGATTCGCTGTCGCTGCTCATGAATTGCGTGGAACGCGACATCGGCCTGAGCATCCAGCCCGTGTCGGCGCTGTTCGCGCGCCCCGCGGCCAGCCACGGCTGGCGCTGCCTGGACATCTCCGACCACCCGATCGTGCGCGTGAACTACCTGTACTCGCAACCCCCGGAGAAGCTCTCCCCGGCGGCCCACGCCGTGCGCGAGCAGCTGCGCGATCTCGTGCACGGCCTGGTCGCCGACGGCACCTGGAGCGGTGTGGTGCTGCACGACGAGACCGCGCGCGCCTTGTCCACCGGAGCCCGGCCATGAGCGCCTCGCGCATGCCGTCGATGTACCTTCCCCACGGAGGGGGTCCTTCGTTTTTCATGAGCGGCCCGCGCAAGGCGCGCTACCAGGCCACGGAGGATTTCCTGCGCGGGCTGCACGCGCTGCTGCCGGCGCGGCCCGAGGCCATCCTGCTGGTCAGCGCGCATTGGGAGAGCGAGGTGCCCGCCTTCACCGGGGCGCAGCGCCCCGGGCTGATCTACGACTACAGCGGCTTTCCCCCCGAGACCTACCAGCTGCGCTACGACGCCCCGGGCTCGCCGGAGCTGGCACGGCGCGCCGCGGCGCTGCT
>DAIDHU010000354.1 GCA_027451915.1 Thiomonas sp.
ACCCGTCGTCCATCTCGATGGGCACGTCGACGATCAACGAGCGCTTGGGACGCCGCAGCGTCTCGGCCCAGCGTGCCAGCGGCCCCAGGTACGGAACCACGCGGTCGACCTGCGCCAGGTAGGTCTGCCAGGGACTGTCGGGCTGGGGATTCAGATACGACAGGTGCTCCGGGTGGAGGGCGGCGGGAACTTGCTGCAGCATGGGTGCGGACTCCTCGGACGTTGTGCGTCATGGCCGGCCATGCCCCACGCAATGATGGGGCACGGTGCGCGCACGCCTTCCGGGGTGTCCGGAGTCTGCCGGGTCGCCGGGTGGCGCGGCGCGGACGGATGCCGGCGCACGGTTGTACGCCGGGATCACTTCTCCACTCTACGCCGGCCCCGGGCGGGCTGCAAATCCCGGGACATCCCGAAACACTTGTCGTGCCTGTATCGGCCTCAGCGGTTCACCGCCTGCATCGCCGCCTGCGGGTAGCGAGTGCCCTGCGCCGCTCCGCGGGGCAGTTCGCGGTCCAGGCGAGCCAGGTCGTCGGCGCTCAGGCGCAGCTCCAGCGCGCCGAGGTTGTCCTGCAGGCGCTCCACGCTGCGCGTGCCGGGGATGGGCACGATGTCCGGGCCCTGCGCCAGCAACCACGCCAGCGCCAGTTGCGCCGCCGTGCACCCGCGCTCGGCGGCCATCGCCTGCACGGTGTCGGCCAGGCGCACGTTGGCGGCGAAGGCCTCGCCCTGGAAGCGAGGACTGTGGCGCCGCCAGTCGTTCGCGGCCAGGTCCTCGATGTTGCGGATGCTGCCGGTCAGGAAACCCCGGCCCAGCGGGCTGTAGGGCACGAAGGCGATCCCCAGCTCGCGCACCGTGTCCAGCAGTTCGCCTTCGGGGTCGCGGCTCCACAGCGAATATTCGGTCTGCAGCGCGCTGATCGGATGCACCGCGTGCGCGCGGCGAATGGTCGCGGGGGCGGCTTCGGACAGGCCCAGCCAGCGCACCTTGCCGGCGCGCACCAGCTCGGCCATCGCGCCCACCGTGTCCTCGATGGGCACGCTCGGGTCGACACGGTGCTGGTAGTACAGGTCGATGTGGTCCACCCCCAGGCGCTTGAGGCTGGCGTCGCAGGCCTCGCGCACGTACTCGGGCTTGCCGTTGACCCCGAGGAACTCACGGTTCGGCCCGCGCATGTTGCCGAACTTGGTCGCCAGCACGACCTGCGAACGGCGTTCGCGGATAGCGCGCCCGACCAGCTGCTCGTTGTGCCCGGCACCATACATGTCGGCGGTGTCGAGGAAGTTCACCCCCAGGTCGAGGGCGCGCTGGATGGTGGCGATGGACGCGGCCTCGTCGCTGGGGCCGTAGAACTCGCTCATGCCCATGCAGCCGAGGCCGAGGGCGGAGACTTGGGGGCCGTTGCGGCCGAGTTGACGGTGTTGCATGCGCAGACTCCTGGAGCACAATGCCGCTGCCAGCGCAACGGCACTGCGAAAATTGGCCTTGGGACCCGACGGATCCAGATGGAATCCTAGGGAGAAAGCTCGCACCTTGCAGGATGCGTTGGGGCTGACATCGTGCACGGGCGCTCACCGCTTCCCGAGCCTGCCGCCTTCGATGACAATGCGCCTACGGCTTCTTGGTCGGCACGAGACCCG
>DAIDHU010000355.1 GCA_027451915.1 Thiomonas sp.
GCGCCGGGGCCGCCTACCCCTGCAGTTGTTCGCGCCGCGACCTGCAAGCCTCCGGCGCGCCCCTGGGTCCCGGGGGCGAGCGTGTCTACCCTGGCACCTGCCGCCAGGGGCCGCGGGGCAAGCCGCGCGCGTGGCGCCTGCGCCTGCCCGAAGGCGACGCGGCCTGCGTGCGCTGGCGCTGCGCCCGGCTGGGCGAGCAGCACGAATGCGTGGACCGCACGGTGGGCGACTTCGTGCTTCGGCGCGCCGACGGCGACTGGGCCTACCAGCTGGCGGTGGTCGTCGACGACGCCGAGCAGGGCATCAGTGACGTCGTGCGCGGCGAGGACCTCGCCGGCTCCACCGCGCGCCAGATGCTCCTGCAGCGGGTCCTGGGCCTGCCCACGCCGCGCTATCTGCACCTGCCGCTGGTACGCGACGCGCAGGGACGCAAGTTGTCCAAGTCGGAGCAGGCGGCCGGCGTCGAGCCCGGCCCGCGGGCGCTGCGCGATGCCGCGGCCGCGCTGGGGCTGCGCCCGGCGGGCGCCAGCGTGGGCGAGTTGCTGGAGTCCGCGCTGCGGGAATGGCCGAGCCTTCGCGAGCGCTGGGAGCGTGGCGGGCCGGAGCCGCGGGCCGCGCGACGGGCCCCGCGGGGCGCCGGCGAGGCCTGAGCTCGGGCCTCGCGGGCTGCCGCGACTCTTTACTTGCCCGGCGCGGGCGGCTTGCCGCCGAGCAGAAGCGGAACCTTGCGGCGCGAGCGGATGTTGCTGGGCACATTGCCGCGCGCCGCGCCCGCCGCGGGCGACTGTTCCCACGCCGGCTGGGCGTCGGGGTCGGCCTCGTAGGGCTTGTCGAACCACGGGTCCTGCGCGGGCCTGCGCGGCGCGCCGCTGCGCTGGGGCGTGCTGCCCAGCCCGGAGTCGCGAGGCGCGCGGGGGACGCGTCGTTGCGGGTGCACGTCCAGCTCGCGCAGCTCGATCTTGCGCTTGATGAGTTTCTCGATGTCGCCCAGCGAGCGGGTGTCGCGCTCGCTGCACAGGGTGATGGCCAGCCCCGAGGCGCCCGCGCGGCCGGTGCGCCCGATGCGGTGCACGTAGTCCTCGGCGTTGAAGGGCACGTCGTAGTTGATCACCCCGGGCAGCTCGGCGATGTCCAGTCCGCGCGCCGCCACGTCGGTCGCCACCAGCACCTCGACTTCGTTGCGCTTGAAGGCGTCCAGCGTGGCCAGGCGCTCGGCCTGCGACTTGTCGCCGTGCATCGCCTGGGCCTTCAGCCCGTCGCGTTGCAGCATGCGCGCCAGGCGCCCGGCGCCGAGCCGGCTGTTGACGAACACGATGGTCTGGCGCAGTTCATGGTCGCGCAACACCTGCAGCAGGGCGGGATGCTTGAGATCCTCGGCGACCTTGTAGAGCAGCTGCTCGACGTTGGTCGCGGTGGCATTGGGGCGCGCCACCTCGACCGTCACCGGATCGTGCAGGTAGCTCTGGGCCAGGCGCCGGATCTCGGGCGAGAAGGTGGCCGAGAACAGCAGCGTGGTGCGCTGCGAGGGAAGGAAGGCCAGGATGCGCTGCAGGTCGGGCAGGAAGCCGATGTCCAGCATGCGGTCGGCCTCGTCGAGCACGACGAACTGGACCTGCGACAGGTTCAGGTTGCGCGCCTCCAGGTGGTCGAGCAGGCGCCCCGGCGTGGCCACCACGATCTCCACCCCCTGGCGCAGCGCATTGGTTTGCGGCGCCATGTCCATGCCGCCGAACACGCAGGCGCTGCGCAGCGGCGTGTGGCGCGCATAGGCCTGCACGTTGACGAACACCTGGTCGGCCAGTTCGCGGGTGGGGGCGAGCATCAGCGCGCGCACCGGATGGCGCGCGGGCGACACGCTGGTGCTGGCCAGCGGCAGCAGCTGCTGCAGGATGGGCAGCGTGAAGGCCGCGGTCTTGCCGGTGCCGGTCTGCGCGGCGCCCATCATGTCGTGCCCCGCGAGCACCACCGGAATGGCGCGCTGCTGGATGGGCGTGAGGGTCTCGTAGCCCATGTCGGCCACCGCGCGCAGCAGCCTGGGGTCCAGCGCGAGATCGCTGTAGCGCTGCACGACCGGGGCCTCTACGGCGGTTGCTTCGGTGGGGCTTGCTTGGTTCATCGGGTTCGGTTCCTGCATGGATCGCAAATCGGCGCCCCCAGGATCTGCCGCACGGGCGGGGGCGAGCCCGTGCGCTGCCGGCGCATTCAGCGGATGCCCAGCAGCTTGTGGGTCTGCAGGCTCAGTCGCCAGCGCGGGTCGCGCAGGCACTGGCGCAGCGCCCATTCGGTGTTCTCTCGCCGCAGCGGCCCGTCCATGGGCTGCAGCAGGCGTTGTCCGAAATCCAGCCCGGCCAGTTCGTCGAGGTCGAGCCCGGGCTGCGGCACGACCACCTTGATCTCCTGCCCGCTGCGCTGTACCAGAGGCGCACCGGCCTTCGGGCTCACGCAGATCCAGTCGATTCCAGGCGGCGCCGGCAGGCTGCCATTGGTCTCGACGGCGATGCGAAGGCCGCGCGCGTGCAGCGCATCGACCAGGGATTCGTCCACCTGCAGCAGCGGCTCGCCGCCGGTGAGCACGCACAAGGCTCCCGCGCTTGCCCGCGGCCAGCGGGCCGCGACGGCCTCGGCCAGGTCCCGAGCCTCGGCGAAACGACCTCCGCCCTCGCCATCGGTGCCCACGAAATCCGTGTCGCAAAAGCGACAGATGGCCTGCTCGCGATCCTGCTCGCGTCCGTTCCACAGATTGCAGCCGGCGAACCGGCAGAACACGGCGGGCATGCCCGCCTGCGCTCCTTCGCCTTGCAGGGTATAGAAGATTTCCTTGACCGAATAGGTCATCGATGACGTGCTGCTGGTGGCATGCGGCACACATTATCCCACGGACGGCTTGTGCGTCGCAGCAAGCCCGCGTCGCGCGCATGAAAAACCCGCGCGGGCCGCCAGGGGCCGGCGCGGGTCGTTGCAGCCCGCGCAATGCGCGGGCGTCTGCGGCTTCAGCGCTGGTAGACGATGTCCACGCGGCGGTTCTCGGCGTAGTCCGCGGCCGTCGTGCCCATGGCCTTGGGCTTTTCCTTGCCGAAGCTGATGGCTTCCATCTGGGCCGGCTTGGCACCCAGCAGTTCCATCGCGTTCATCACCGAGTCGGCGCGCTTCTGGCCCAGGGCCAGGTTGTACTCGCGGCTGCCTCGGGCGTCGGTGTTGCCCTGCAGCTGCACATGCGCCGCGGGATGGGCGATCAGGTATTGCGCGTTGTCCTCGATCACCGGACGGTACTTGGACTCGATGTTGTACTTGTCGAAGGCGAAGAACACGCTGCGCGGCACGTTCGGCGCCGGGCCGAGGTTTTCCTCGGCGGGTGCCTGCACGGCGGCGACGCTGCTCTGCGCGGCGTGGTTGGCAGGCGCCGGAGCGGCGGACTGCACCGGCGCCGTCGGCTTGCTGCTCGAGGCGCAGCCGCCCAGGGTGCCGAGCACGGCCAGAGCCAGCGCAGCCGGCACGGTGGACAACAGGTGACGCTTCATCACAATCCCCTTTTTAGGAATAAATGGTCAGGTATGCGGGCCGACAAGCAACGCCGCCTCGCGGGAGAATCCCGGGAAATCGGCGTAAGGGGGCCTGGTCGATCATGCGCACGCGAATGAGCCCCCCTTGCGAGCATAAGGCTCCCCAGACGCAAACGCGATACCTGGCTGCCGAGTTGACCGCCAGAGCGTATCGGTTGGACACTTAGGTAACAAAACGTAAGCAGCAAAGCCGCGGCGCATCAACTCCTGTGCAGCCGAAGCATCGCGATGCCGAAGGCGCAGAACACCCCGGCGCTCGCGCGCTGCGGCCATCCCGCCTCGAACCAGCGGCGCAGCCGTCGGCGGGCCAGCACGGCCAGGGCCGCGTAGCTGCTCAGCGCGAGCAGGGACATGGTCATGAAAATGCCCGTCAGCGCGGCGTACTGGGGCAGTGCCACGTGGCCGGAGCGCAGGAACTGCGGGAACAGGGCCGCGATGAAGGCCACGGCTTTCGGGTTGGTCAGGGCCACGGTCAGGCCGCGACGGTACAGCGCCCGCGGGCGCGCCTGCTCGGGCCTCGGGCCCGCCTCGGGCGTCGCGCTGGCCCGCTCGGCGCTCTCCAGGGCCTGGGTCTGCGGCGCCTGCGCCGCGCGGCGCATCGCGCCGGCCCTGCGCCACTGCTGGATCCCCAGCCAGATCAGGTACAGGGCTCCGGCGGTCTTGAGCAGTGTGAAGGCGGTCGCCGAACCCCGCAGCACCGCATTGATGCCCAGGGCGCTGAGCACGCTGAGGGTGAGCAGGCCGCTGATGTTGCCCAGCGAGGACCACAGCGCGCGGCGCCAGCCGAAATGCATGGCGTTGTTCACGGCCAGCATCACCGCCGGACCGGGGGTGAAGGAGGCGACCACCGCGAACCCGGCGAACAGACCCAGCCCAGGCAGGGAGATCATGGCTTCGGTGCGTCCGGCTGCGCCGCGGGCGCCGCATCGCGAAAGGCCTGCAGTTCCTGGCAGGCCGCCTCGATGTCCAGCAGGCGCGGCCAGCGGGCGAGGTCCACGTGAAAACGCCGCGCGGTGGTCATCTGCGGCACCAGGTACACATCGGCCACGCTGGGAGCATCGCCGAAGCAGAAGCGCCCGCGCGTGGAGTCGGCCGCGAGCAGCGCGTCCAGCGCCTCGAAGCCGGCGCTCATCCAGGTGCCGCACCACGCGTCGACGCCGGCGGCGTCGCAGCCCAGTTCAGCGCGCAGGTACTCGACCACGCGTCGATTGTTGAGCGGGTGCATGTCGCAGCCCACGATCGCCGCCAGCGCCCGCACCCGCGCGCGCTGCAGCGGATCGCGCGGCAGCAGCGCAGGCTCCGGGTAGGCCTCGTCCAGCCACTCGATGATGGCCGGGGATTGGGTCAGCACCTGCCCGGCCACTTCCAGCGCGGGGACCAGGCCCTGCGGGTTGACGGCGCGGTACTGCGCTCCCGCCTGTTCGCCGTGCAGCAGGTCCACCGGCACGTAGTCGGGATGCAGGCCCTTGAGCGCCAGCGCGATGCGCAGGCGATGCGAGGTGCCGCTGCGAAAGTAGCTGTAGAGCTTCATGCGTCCCCCGCCAGGAGTTGCAGGGAGATCGAACCCACGCCTTCGATGCTCCCGTCCACGCGCTGGCCCGCGCGCACCGGGCCGACGCCCTCGGGCGTGCCCGTGTAGATCAGGTCGCCGGCGCGCAGGTGGTACAGGCGCGAGAGGTCGGCGATCAGATCGCGCACCCCCCAGATCATGTCCGAAAGATCCGAGTCCTGGCGCTGCTCGCCATCCACGCGCAGTTCGATGCGTCCGCGCTCGATGACTCGGCCCGGCATGGGCACGATGGGCGAGATCACGGCCGAGTTCTCGCAATCCTTCGCCGTGTCCCAGGGCTTGCCCTGATCGCGCGCCGCGAACTGCAGGTCGCGTCGGGTCATGTCCAGCCCGCAGCCGTAGCCGAAGATGTGCTCGTGAGCCGCCTCCGCCGCGATGTTGGCCGCGCCCGAACGCAGCGCGACCACGAGCTCCATCTCGTAGTGATAGTTGGAGGTCGCCTGCGGGTAGGGCACGCTGGCGCCGGAGGCCAGCAGGGCCGAGGGCGACTTGGTGAAATAGAAGGGGCGGTCACGCTGCGCATCCACCGGGCGGCCCATCTCCTTCGCATGCGCCAGGTAGTTGCGGCCGACGAAAAACAGGCGCTGCACCGGCAGGCGCTGTTCGCTGCCTTGCACGGCGACCGACGCGGGTTCCGGCGGCGCCCAGAGGTAGGAGATCGAAGTCATCGCAAGCCCAGGATCGCGGCGCGGCACGGGGGGCCGCGCACCGGGTGAAAGCTTAGCGCCAGGCGCCGGTCGGTACCGCGAGTACGCGCGCTTGTGGCAGATCAAGCACGGCCGGGCCGGGCGGGCCTAAGGTAGCTCCGGTATCGATCCAGGAGCAAATCATGAACCAGCGATTCAAGCGAGGCGCCTGCCTGCTGGCCGCGGCACCGCTGTTGTTCGCCGCCGCCCTGACGAGCGGCGCGCAGGCCGCGCAGACGGCCAGCGCGCCCGCCGCGACGGCCCCCGGCCCCGGCTATGGTCCCGGCCCCGGCCCCGGCTATGGTCCCGGCATGATGGGCGGCTATC
>DAIDHU010000356.1 GCA_027451915.1 Thiomonas sp.
CTCATCGCCGAGCAGAACGTGGCCTTCCTGGCGCTGGCCGACCGCGGCTACCTGCTGGACCACGGCAGGGTGCGCGCCAGCGGCACCCGCGAGGAGCTCGAGGCCAGCGACGCCGTGCGCGAGGCCTACTTCGGGCTGTGAGCGCCGGGCGAGGCTGCTAGGCTGGCAGGCTCGTCCGGTCCTGCCAGCGCCCTGCGATTCCGCCATGTACCATCCGCCGCGCCCGTCCGTGCGGCCACGCCCGTCCTTGCGTGCCCGAATCGCCGGGCGCGCGACCACGGTCATGGCGGCCTGCCTCGCGTTGACCGCGATGGCCGGCGTGGCCGGCTACGCGCTGGGCCTGCATGCGGCCGCGCAGGATCTGCGTACCGACGCCGTCCGCCGCCTGGACAGCTACGGCAGCGCGCTGGGCAGCGAGCTCCAGCGCTACGGCTACCTGCCCTCGGTGCTGGTGCTCGGCACCACGGTGCGCCGGGTGCTCGAACACCCCGCGGACCCGAAGGTGGTGGACGCCGCCAATCGGTTCCTGGAGGCGGCCAATCGCAATGCGGGCACCGCCGCGATCTATGTGCTCGACACCCACGGCCTGACCCTGGCGTCGAGCAACTGGAACACGCCGGTGAGCTTCGTGGGCGCCAACCTGGCGTTCCGCCCGTATTTTCGCGACGCCACGCGCGGCAAGGCGGGCCGTTTCTACGGCATCGGAACGGTCAGCGACGTCCCAGGCTTGTTTTTCTCGCAGCCGCTGCGCGTGCACGGGCGCATCGTCGGCGTGGTCGCCGCCAAGGTGGACCTGGACAAGGTGGCCATGCCCTGGCAGAGCGGCCCGGATCCGGTGCTGGTGGTGGACGACCACGGCGTGGTGTTCCTGACCTCGGTGGCGGCCTGGCGCTTTCGCACCCTCGAGCGCCTGTCCGCCAGCGTGCGCTCGCGCCTGGCGCAGACGCGCCAGTACTCCGCCGCTGGGCCGCTGCGGGAGCTGGACCTGCGCCATGCCGGCATCGCGGCCGGCGCTGAGCTGTACAGGCTGCCGCGCAACGCCGCCGTCCCGGCCGGGCTGTCCGCGCGCGACACCTACATGTTGATCCGCGCGCAGGTGCCCGGCACCGACTGGCTGATCCTGTCCTTGTCGGACATGCGCAAGGTTCGGCAGGCCGCCACGCGTTCGGCCCTGGCCGCCGTGGCGCTGGCCGGGCTGCTCGAGGCCACCCTGCTGTTCGCCAGCCAGCGCCGCAAGGTCCTGCGCGAGCGCCTGGACGCGCGCGAGGCCCTGGAGCGGGCCTACGGCGAGCTGGAGACGCGCGTGCTGGTGCGCACGGCGGCGCTGACCCGCGTGAACAAGGCCCTGCAGCGCGAGATCGACGAGCGCCAGCGCGCGCAGGAAGCGCTGCGCAGCACCATGGAGCAGCTGGTGCAGGCAGGCAAGATGGCCGCGCTGGGCCAGATGGCCACCGGCATCGCGCACGAACTCAACCAGCCCCTGACCGCGCTGCACACCCTGTCGGACAACGCCGTGGTGCTGCTGGACAAGCAGCGCCACGGCGAGGCGCGGGCCAACCTGGAATCCATTTCCCGACTGGTGCGGCGCATGGCGGCCATCACCGGGGAACTCAAGTCCTTCGCGCGCAAGGCGCCGGCGCAGTGGCAGCCGGGGCGCTGCTCGGAGGCCATCGAGGGGGCCGCGAGCCTCCTGCGCCAGCGCCTGCAGCGCGAGCGCATCGAGTTGAATACCCGGCTGGCCCCCGACGAGCCGGCGGTGGCCTGCGACGAGGTGCGCCTGCAGCAGGTGGTGCTGAACCTGCTGATCAACGCCGCCGACGCCTTGCGCGGCACGCCGGCGCCAAGCATCGACATCCGCCTGGATGTCGACCCGCCGGGCAACTCGCCGCGGCGCGCCCGCCTGCGCGTGGCCGACAACGGCCCGGGCATCCCCGAGGAGTCCATGGCACGCCTGTTCGAGCCCTTCTACACCACCAAGGCGCAGGGCGTGGGCCTCGGCCTGGGGCTGAGCATCGCGCAACGCATCGTCGGCGAGGCCGGCGGACACATCGTGGCGCGCAATCGCACCGGCGGCGGTGCAGAATTCGAGGTCGAACTGCCCGTATACGAACCGGATTCCCCCAAGCATGTCCGTGACGCCTGATTCCCGTGTCCTGATCGTCGAGGACGACCCCGAGGTCCGCCACGGCATCGCCCATGCCCTGGACCTGGCCGGCCTGGGCGTGCTGGCCGTGCCCAGCGCCGAGGAGGCGCTGCGCGTGGTGGAACCCGGCATGCGCGCGGTGGTGGTCACCGACGTGCGCCTGCCCGGCATCGACGGATTGCAACTGCTGACCCGCCTGAAAACCCTGGATGCCGCGCTGCCGGTGATTGTCATCACCGGTCACGGCGACGTGCAGACCGCGGTGGAGGCCATGCGCGCCGGCGCGGCGGATTTCATCGAAAAGCCCTTTTCCTCGGAGCGCCTGGCGCAGATCGCGCGCCAGGCACTGCTCACGCGCTGCGCCTATCTCGATGCCCTGCAGCTCGACGACGCGCCCCAGCGCATCGAGGCCCGGATCGTCGGACGCTCGCGCCCCATCGCCGACCTGCGCCACAAACTGCTGGCGCTGGCCGAGGTGGACGCCAACGTGCTGATTTTCGGCGAGACGGGCACCGGCAAGGAGTCGGCCGCGCGCAGCCTGCATGCCTTCGGCTCGCGCGCGCGCCACGAGTTCGTCGCCCTGAACTGCGCGGGCCTGCCCGAGTCCCTGTTCGACAGCGAGATCTTCGGGCACGAGGCGGGCGCCTTCACCGGCGCCTCGTCACGGCGCATCGGCAAGATCGAGTTCGCCGCCGGCGGCACGCTGTTTCTCGACGAGATCGAGACCATGCCCATGCTGTTGCAGGCCAAGCTGTTGCGCGTGCTGCAGGAGCGCAGTTTCGAGCGCCTGGGTTCCAACCAATCGCGCCCGATGCAGTGCCGCATCGTCGCCGGCACCAAGGTGGACCTGCGCAAGCTGTCCACCCAGGGGGCCTTTCGCGAGGATCTCTACTACCGCCTCGCGGTGGTCGAGCTGCGGCTGCCGCCTCTGCGCGAACGCCTGGAGGACGTGCCCCTGCTGTTCCAGAAATTCGTGTTCGACGCGGCCAAGTCCGCGGGAGTGCCGCTGCGGCCGATTCCCGGAGCCTACCTTCTGGACCTGATGACCCGGGAATGGCCGGGCAATGTGCGTGAACTGCGCAATGCCGCCGAACGCTTCGTGCTCGGCATGCTGTCGGGCGAGGAACTGGGGGGCGCGCCGGGGAGGGAGCCGCCGCTGTCCTTCGAGCAGAGGGTCAACGCCTTCGAGCGCCACCTCATCGTGCAGGCCCTGCAGCGCGCCGGCGGACGCATCAGCGTGGCCGCCGCCGAGATGGGCATGGCGCGCAAGACCCTGTATGACAAGATGCGCAAGCTGGGCGTGACCCGATCGGACGTCGCATTCGACGACGCGGACAGCGCCGCCTGAGGCGCTCGCCTGCACGCGCGGCGGCCATGCCGGACAATGCCTGGCAACAGGCGCCGCCGGATGGTCCCGCGGCGCGGCCCCAGCGTGATGGAGGAATCGGCATGACCATGGCAAGGCGGGTGGTGATCCGCGAGGCCGGCGAGCCCGAGGTGATGCGCGTCGAGCGCGTCGAGCTCGAGGCGCCGCGCGAGCACGAGGTGCGCGTGCGTCAGACCGCGATCGGATTCAACTACATCGAT
>DAIDHU010000357.1 GCA_027451915.1 Thiomonas sp.
CGGACGTTCAAGGCAAGGGAGGCATGCCCGGCGACCTCCAGCCACGCCCCGTCTGGCTGCGCGCCGGCCCCCAAGGCCGCCATGGCGCGAAGCTCGCGCGCATAACGCCGGCCATCGGTTACAGGTGCCCATAACACCAGCCAGTCGGGCCGTGCGCGCGCGCACGCCATGCCAGCGACCATGGCACCCAGACGCAGACCAAGCAGGGCGATGCGCGTGCAGCCCACCTCCCGCAGCCATGCGACGGCAGCGACTACGGAGTCGACCCAGTCCTGCAAGCTCGTGCAGTCCACGGTCTCGCCCTCGGAGTCGCCGCATCCCGGGTAGTCGAAGCGCAGCGCCCGCATGCCACGCTGTGCCAGGCCGTCGGCCAGGTGCAGGACACTGCGATGGGCACTTTGCTCCTCTGCCCCCAGCGGCGCGCAAAGCACCACGCCAAGCTCGGCGGGTGCACCGTGCAGCCAACCGGTGCAGCGCCGAGGTGCATCGCCGAAGAGGACCGGCCAACGCTCCACGGCCAGCCCAGAAATGGCATCCGCGCGCGGCTCAGGCATCGCGCACGGTCACGCCATCGCGCAGGTTGGCCGCGCTGCAGTGCACCCGCGCGAACGCCGCGCTCGAGACCGCGCGCAGGCGCACGCTGCGGGCACGCCCGGGGGCCAGGTGGAAGGCGTTGTCCTCGGGCTCGTAGCCCGGCGCGTCGATATGCACGCCCAACAGCATCCGATCGGACTCCAGATACAGCAACCGATCCGCGCCGTCCGCCTCCATACGCAGGCGCGGCGCCACGCCAGCCATTGCGGTGCTCATGCCGCCGGGAAAATAAAAGGCCTCCGAAACCACATCGCCGGCGTCGTCACAAAGGCGCGCGACCACTGCGTCATGAAAGGGCGCACCGAAGCGATAGACGTGGTTGATGTCCACGAAGTGCCCGAACACGCCGGCCGTGCCGACGCGCAGGCTCCTGCCGGGCTCCAGTCGCACCGGATAGCTCGCCTGCAGGGTACATCGCTGCCCGTCCTGCCACAGTTCCACCGTCACCTCTCCCTGGAGGTTCCTTGGCAGGTCGTTGCACACGATGAAGTCGCAGCCCTCGAGTCCGCGGTCCTCGATCAATACGGCGCGCGGCGCGAGGCAGCGCTTCAAGGCCCAATACGCCGGCTTGGGTTGGCCCCTGTGATCCAGTACACCCCAGCCGGCTCCCGGCAGAAGATCCTGCAGCCACCAGACCAGTGCGCCCTGGCAGCCCGAGTCGGGTGCGCGCCAGACGGCAAAAGTCCTTGCCATGACCTCGCCGCTGACCAGCGCGGACCAGCGCAGGTAGCCCTGGGGGTCCGTCAGGCGCATATCCCACGCATCTGCGCGTACCACCAGCGGGAAATAGTGGTCTCGCACGTCCTCGAAATCCCAGCCCGCCCCCGCGTCGCGCGGCACGCCGGCCTTCCAGCGCGGATCGTGCGGCGCCACCCCAGCCAGCTCGCCGCGTTCCAGTACGTCCTGCGCGGGCACGTTGGAAAGGCCCAGGCATTCGGCGGCGAAGCGTACGCCCGCCAGACGCGCGTCCGCCAGGGGGCGCCGATAGGCACCGACACCGTAGTAGTGACTCACGCCCATCGACGGATGAAAGGGCAGTTCGCCACCCGACGGCGAGGAGCGCAGATAAGCGGTGCCAGGATGCAGGCGCGCGCAGGCCGTGGGCAACCACTGGTCGAAGAAAGCCTGGCTCCAAGCCTCGGCAGCCAGGCCCAGCATCGCGGCCTGCTGCTCCACCTCGCTGTTGCCGCAGTACACGCCCACGCAGGCGTGACGACTCATACGCCGCAACGCCTGCTCGGCCTCGGCGCGGGCTTCGGCCACGAATTCGGCATCGCCCAGCGGGTAATCCATGCTGGCGTACATGAAGTCCTGCCACACCAGAATGCCCAGGCGGTCGCAAGCTGCGTGGAAGGCCTCGTTGGCGTACACCCCGGTGCCCACGATGCGCAGCATGTTCATGCCGCAGGCGACTACTCTCTCGAGCAGGGCCTCGACTGCCCCATCGTCGGCATCCAGACGACGCAGATCGGCGCTGCTCCAGCATGCGCCGCGCAGGAACAGGGGCACACCATTGAGCTGTACGCGCAGCGCCGCAGCAGCCTCCTGCATATCGAAGGACTTGAAGCCGAGCGATCCGCAATCGACCATCGCGCCTGCCGACACGCCCTGCAGCTGAAGCTCGCAGGGGTACAGCGCGGGTCGCCCATGGGTATGTGGCCACCACGGTTCCAGGCCCTCGAACTCGATCTCGTGCTCGTCGATTCCGTCGGCCCGCAGGCGCTGCGGATCAATGGTCCGGCTGTACGGCCCGACGCGCAGCGTTGCCGCACCCCATGGCCCGCCGCCAAGATCGCGCCAGGTCGCGGAGACACGCACCACGGCGCGACCGCAGCGCAAGCTGGCGACCAGGTGCAGCTCTTGCACGTCCAACAGGCGCACCTGCTCCAGATGGATCGGGCGCCACGGGCCCACGGCATCCACGTGTGGCAGCCAGCTTGCAACTCGCCCCAGCAACGTGGTGCGAAACCAGCGCAGGTTCTGCGAGCCCACCAGCGCTGTCTTCCAGTGCGGTCGAGGGTGGCGTGCCTGCAGGCGCGGCCCGAGGGCCGCGAAACGCAACACGAGGCTGCATGCCCCGGCGGGAACCGGCACCACGAAACCGCGATGCATATTGCACGCGCCCAGCACGTGATCCCCGTCGACCCAGACATCAGCCAACGTCGCCAGGCCGTCGAAGCGCAACCTGTGCACGCCGTCGCCGTGGTGCAACTCGGGCAACTCGCGGCGTAACCACCAGTCGAACGAATCGAGCCCCCGCCCGTCGCAAGAGTCGACGCCGAGCCAATGCGCCACAGTGCCCGGAAGACGCACTTCGCTCCAGCCCTGTCGAGGCAGCTCGGAGGGCTCTGA
>DAIDHU010000358.1 GCA_027451915.1 Thiomonas sp.
GGCGGCGAGTCCGGCCAGGCCGGCGCGGTGCGCCATGGCATCACGCGTGCGCTGATCGATTTCGACGCGGCGCTCAAGCCGGCGCTGTCGAACGCCGGCTTCGTGACCCGCGATGCCCGTGAAGTCGAGCGCAAGAAGGTCGGTCTGCACGGCGCCCGCCGTCGCAAGCAGTTCTCCAAGCGCTGATGGGTGGGCGGTGCCTGGCTTGCGCCAGGCACCCCGCCCAGGACCCGTTCCCGCAGGGGAGCGGGTTTTTTTTTGCCGGCGCCAGGGTTTGCGCGGAGCTTCCCGGGCCCTAAGATGGGCCGTGCTCAACCATCCATGGCCCAGCCCGAGGGCGAAGGCCGCCTGTGCGAGGGGGAAAATGCATGGGAATGTTCGCGTGGCTGCGCAAGCATGTGCAGGGAGTCCCTGGCGCGTCCGACACCGCGCTGGACGCCGACAGCGCCTACGCTGAAGCCGGCCCGCAGACCCGCTTCGGCATGCGCCCGGGGGCGACGGTATCGGGGCTGGACTTCTACCAGGCCATCGATTTCCAGCGTCGCTGGAAGCTGCGCCTGGGAGCCTATGTGCGCGGCGAGGCCCGCGCGCGCCAGACCTGGCGCGATATCGCGCGCGACGACCGCTGCGAACTGGGCCGCTGGCTGCAACAGGCTGGTTCGTTGCACGGCCGCAACGCCGTGCTGGTGCAGCGGCTGCGCGAACAGCACGCGCTGCTGCACCGGGCCGCGGCGGACATCGTGCGCCTGGCCGACGCCGGGCAGCGCGAGGCCGCGCTGCAGGCCTTGCGCCACGGCGACTTCGCCCACGCATCGCATGCCACGGTGGCCGGCCTGAGCGAATTGTTCATCGCCCTCAACGAGGGCGCCGGCGAGGCCGAGCGTCCGCACTGAAGCCGCGGGTCGCGCGCAAGGCCGCGCCCGCGCCGCTACCATTTTCCCTTCGGCCGCCCCTGCCGGCGGCCCGGGATCGGGAATTCACCAGGACATCAGCTCATGGGCGCAGTGAAGGTCGGAATCGTCGGCGGCACCGGGTACACCGGAGTGGAATTGCTGCGCCTGTTGCTGGCGCACCCCGACGTGGAGCTGCGCGCGATCACCTCCCGCAAGGAGGCGGGCCTGGCGGTCAGCGACATGTACAGCAGCCTGCGCGGGCACACCGAGCTGCGCTTCAGCACCCCCGACGATGCGCCGCTGCGCGAATGCGACGTGGTGTTCTTCGCCACGCCGCATGGCGTGGCCATGCAGCAGGCACGCGAACTGCTGGCCGCCGGCGTGCGCATCATCGACCTGGCCGCCGACTTCCGGCTGCGTGACACCGCCACCTTCGAGCGCTGGTATGGCATGCCCCACGCCTGCCCCGACATCCTGCGCGAAGCGGCCTACGGCCTGCCGGAACTCAACCGGGAGGCCATCCGCGGCGCGCGCGTGGTGGGCAACCCGGGCTGCTACCCGACCACCGTGCAGATCGGCCTGGCGCCGCTGCTGCGCCGCGGCCTGGTCGACCCGGCGCATCTGATCGCATCCTGCGCCTCCGGGGTATCGGGCGCCGGGCGCAAGGCCGAGATCGGCTATCTGTTCTCGGAGGATTCGGACAATTTCAAGGCCTACGGGGTCAAGGGCCACCGCCATGGCCCCGAGATCGAGCAGGAGCTGCGCCGCCTGGCCGGCCTGGCCGATGCCGATGGCTCGCTGCGCTGCCTGTTCCTGCCCCACCTGGTGCCGATGATCCGCGGCATGCACAGCAGCCTGTTCGCCCGCCTGAACGAGGCCGGCCAGGCCGCCGACCTGCAGGCCCTGTACGAGGATTTCTACGCCGGCGAGCCCTTCGTGGACGTCATGCCCCCGGGCAGCGCCCCGGAGACCCGCAGCGTGCGCGGCGCCAACCTGCTGCGCGTGGCCGTGCACCGCCCGCAGCCGGATACGGTGGCCGTGCTGGTGGTGCAGGACAACCTCACCAAGGGCGCCTCGGGGCAGGCGGTGCAGAACATGAACCTGATGCTCGGCCTGCCCGAGACGGCGGGATTGCGGGGCATCGCGCTGATGCCCTGAGGCCCCGCGGATCCAAAGCCCCTTATTGCAATATGGATGTCCGCGCGGCAAGGGTCGCGCCGGCGACCTAAAATAGGGGCCTCTACAGGAGAAGTTCCATGAGCGCAGTGTTCCAGGATGCCCAGGCCGTCGCAGCCCCCGAGCCGCTTTTGTTCACCGAAAGCGCCGCGGCGAAGGTGAAGGAGCTGATCGAGGAGGAAGGCAACGCGGCGCTGAAACTGCGCGTGTTCGTGCAGGGAGGCGGCTGCTCCGGCTTCCAGTACGGTTTCACCTTCGACGAGGCGGTGAACGAGGACGACACCCAGATGGTCAAGGGTGGCGTGACCCTGCTGATCGACGCCATGAGCCTGCAATACCTGGTCGGCGCCGAGATCGACTACAAGGAAGGGCTGGATGGCGCCCAGTTCGTGATCAAGAACCCCAACGCCACCACCACCTGCGGTTGCGGCTCCTCGTTCTCGACCTGAGCCTCGGGGCCCGCCCCGCGGGCCAGCGCCACGCGAAGACTCAGGCGGGATAGACCGCGCCCAGCACCCGCGGGCCCCGCGCGCCGGTGACGGCGGGCAGGTTTCCCGGCAGGCCGTCGAGGGTGCGCGCGGCCAGCCAGGCGAAAGCCGCGGCCTCCACCTGCTGGGGCTCCAGCCCGCGTGAGCGGGTGTCGAGCAGTTCGCAACCGGGCAGAAGCTGGCGCAAATGCCGCAGCAGGTCCAGGTTGTCGGCGCCCCCCCCGCACACCAGCAATTCCCTGGCATCCGGCATGTGGCGCCGCAATTCGGCTGCCACGGCGGCGGCGGCCATGCGCGCCAGCGTGGCCTGCACGTCACGCGCCTCGGCCGCCTCGAAACCCCGCAGGCGGCCTTGCAGCCATCCGGCATCGAAATAGTCGCGCCCGGTGCTCTTGGGCGGCGCCAGGCGGAAATACGCATCGTCCAGCAGGCGCTCGAGCAACTCGGGCAGGACCGCGCCGCCCGCGCCCCAGGCTCCGCCGGCGTCGTAATCGCGCCCCAGGTGGCGTTGCGCCCACAGGTCGAGCAGCGCGTTGCCGGGGCCGCTGTCGAAGCCCAGCACGCGCCCGTCGGCGTACAGCAGGCTGAGGTTGGCGATTCCTCCCAGGTTGAGCACCGCCAGGTCGGCCCCGTCGCGTCCGAACACCGCGCGGTGAAAGGCCGGCACCAGCGGCGCGCCCTGTCCGCCGGCGGCGAGGTCCCGGCTGCGGAAGTCGGCCACCACGGTGATGCCACACTGTTCGGCCAGCCAGGCCGGCGCGCCCAGCTGCACCGTATAGCCGAGTTCGGGACGGTGCCGCACGGTCTGTCCGTGGGCGCCCACCGCCGTCAGGTCCGCGGCGCCGACACCGGCCGCGCGCAGCAGCTGTTCCAGCGCGAGGGCATACAGGCGGCTGAGCTCGATGCCGGCCAGCTGCGCCCTGTGCAGCTCGTCGGGCGAGGCCTGGTTGAGGGCGGCGAATTCGGCGCGCAGCAGGGGCGGCATGGGAAGCTGCACATGGCCCAGCACGCGCAGGCAAGCCGGCGAGGCCCCTTCCTGGGCACCGAGTTCCAGCAGCACGGCGTCCACGCCGTCCAGCGAGGTACCGGACATGAGTCCGGCGAACAGCCTGGCCGCGGCCATCGGGCGATGCCGCGGCGCCGCTCAGCCGCGGGGCGCCGAGCGGCCAGCCTCAGCCAGTTCCGAGCCCTGGGGCATCAGCGCCAGCAGCCGGGTGCGTGGAGCGGTGCTGGCCAGGAAACTGGCGCGCAAGGCGTCGGGCAGATGCGTGCCCTTGGGGGGGTAGTGGGCGATATCCAGCGGGTTCACAGGCTGGCCGTGCACGAAAAACTGGAAATACAGATGCGGCCCGGTGGACCAGCCCGTGTTGCCCGAAAGCGCCACCACCTCGCCCTGCTTGACCTGCTCGCCCACATGCACGTCGAAACGGCTCAGGTGGGAATAGATGGTCGCGAAACCGCCGGGATGCTCCACCTTCACGTACTTGCCGTAGCCGGTGCCCCAGCCCGCGTAGACCACGCGGCCGTCGGCGATGGTGCGCACCGGCGTGCCCACCGGAATGGCCAGGTCGATGCCCTTGTGGAATTCGGGCTTGTGGAAAATCGGGCTGATGCGCCAGCCGTAGCCCGAGGTCAGCCGGTCGTAGGGCAAGGGCGACAACAGGAAGGCGCGCGACAGGCTGCTGCCGTCCGGCGCGTAATAGGCCGCCGCCTGCGGGTGGCCGCTGGGGTCGAACCAGACGGCGCTGTGATCATGTCCGTCGACCGAGACTTGCGCGGCCAGGATGCGCCCCACGCGCAGCACTCGGTCGCCGGCCGTGTACACGCGCCAGGCCACGGTGAAGTGGTCGCCCGGTCGCAGGTCCCTGCGGAAATCCACCTCCCCGCCGAACAGCCCCACCAGCTGCGAGGCCACTTCGTCGGGCACGCCCGCCGCGTCGGCGGCGCCGAACAGCGAGGAATGCACCACCGCGCTGGCCACGCGGGTCTGCGCCTGCGCCTGCTCGACAAGCACCTGGTCGTCAAAGCCTCCGCCCGCGCGCGCGCGGATGCTCAGCTCGCGCCAGGAGGCCTGGTCCGGCTCGGCTCCCGCGTGCGAGGCGCGCTGCGCCGGGCCGGGCAGGGCCGCCTGCAGGGATTTCATGGTGCCCAGCGAATCCACCTCGGCGCTGACCATGGTGCCGCGGTGCCGAAGCAGTTCCTGCAGCTTCGGGTCGCGCGCCAGCACGCGCAACTGCGCGGGATCGGTGACCTGCAGGCGCCGCAACAGCGAAGCCGCGGAATCCGCGCCCTCGACATAGGCGGTCGTGTAGAGCACGCGCGGCGCGTTTTCCAGCGCCTGCACCTGCGGGGACAGATCGATCTGCACCGCCTGCTGCACGAGGCTGGGAGCCGGAAGCTGCGGCTGGGGGCCGTATTCGACCAGGGCGAAGGCGCTGACGCTGCTCAGCAACAACACGCCGCCCACGCCGCCAGCCACGCGGCCGGGGTGCCTTTCGACGGACTCGCGCACACGGGCAAGCACCTGGCGCAAGCGAGAGGAGGTCTGGATCAAGAACGACGACATGCGCACTCCTGCCATTGCGAGTCGTAAACAAAAAACCGTCCGTCTTCCGCGGCGCCTTGCAAAGGCGGCGCAGCGTGGCCGCGGCCGGGTCCAATACACTTCATGCGGCGCGCGGGGTCGGCACGGAGCCTTCCGCCTGCGGCGCGGGATCACGATGGACCCGCCCGGAGGGCCTGCGATCCCAGGGATGCAGCCAGGCCCGATGCGCGCAAGGCGCCCAGTGTACCAGCCCGGGCAGGGCCCAAATGTCAAAATATCCATATGTCCACGACCTCCAGCCCTGAATCCCGAAGCCTCGACCCCGACCGGCTCCCCGAGGCGATCCGCCACGCCCTCGCCGTCACCCGCCGGGGATGCGCCGAACTGCTGGTGGAAAGCGACTGGATCGCCAAGCTGGAACGAAGCCAGGCCACCGCAAAGCCCCTGCGCATCAAGCTGGGGCTCGACCCCACGGCGCCGGACATCCACCTGGGCCACACGGTGGTGCTGAACAAGCTGCGGCAATTGCAGGACCTGGGCCACACGGTGATTTTTCTCATCGGGGATTTCACCTCGCGCATCGGCGACCCCTCGGGGCGCAACACCACGCGCCCGCCGCTGACCATCGAGCAGATCCAGGCCAACGCGCGGACCTACTACGCGCAGGCCAGCCTGGTGCTCGATCCGCAGCGCACGGAAATCCGTTACAACTCCGAATGGAGCGAGGCGCTGGGCGCCGACGGCATGATCCGCCTGGCCGCGCGCTACACCCTGGCGCGCCTGCTCGAGCGCGAGGATTTCACCCAGCGCTTCCGTGCGGGGATTCCCATCGCCATGCACGAATTGCTCTACCCCTTGATGCAGGGCTACGACTCCGTCGCGCTGCAAAGCGACCTGGAACTCGGAGGCACCGACCAGAAGTTCAACCTGCTGGTCGGCCGCGACCTGCAGAAGGAGTACGGCCAGGAGCCGCAGTGCATCCTGACCATGCCCCTGCTCGAGGGCCTGGACGGGGTGGACAAGATGTCCAAGTCCAAGGGCAACTACATCGGCATCCAGGAGGCGCCGGCGAGCATGTACGCCAAGTTGCTGTCGATCAACGACACGCTGATGTGGCGCTACTTCGAACTGCTGTCCTTTCGTCCGCTGGAGGAGATCGCCCGCCTGCGTGCCGAGGTGGAGTCCGGGCGCAACCCGAAGGACGCCAAGGTGCTGCTGGCGCGCGAGATCGTCACGCGATTCCACGATGCGGCGGCCGCCGACGCCGCCCAGGCCGATTTCGAGCTGCGCGCGCGCGGCGGCGTGCCCGAGGACATCGCCGAGCTGCGCATGAGCCTGCCCGAGGGCGGGCTGGGCTTGCCGGCCGCGCTCAAGCAGGCGGGGCTGGTGCCCTCCACCGCCGAGGCGCTGCGCATGCTCGAGCAGCGCGGCGTGCGCGTGGACGGCGGCGTGGTCGAGGACCGCAACCTGCGCCTGCAGGCCGGCACCTACGTGCTCCAGGTGGGCAAGCGCAAGTTCGCCCGCGTGGTGCTCGGCTCCTAGTCCCGGCGCCGCCGCGCCGCATCGTGTCCGCCCCTTGAATCCCCAAGACCCGAGCCCTTCCGACCTGGCCGAGCGCAGCCTGCGCAGCGTCTGGCATCCCTGCACCCAGATGAAGCGCCACGAGACCGCGCCGCCCCGCGTGATCGTCGGCGGCGAGGGGGTCTGGCTGGTCGACGCGCAGGGCCGGCGACTGCTGGACGCCATCAGCTCCTGGTGGGTCAATCTGTTCGGGCACGGCCAGCCACGCATCCAGGCGGCCATCGCCGCGCAAATGGAGCGCGTGGAACACGTGATGCTGGCCGGGCTCACCCACGAATCCGTGGTGCTCCTGTCCGAGCGCCTGGCGGCGCGCACCGGCCTGGGCCACGCCCAATACGCCAGCGACGGGGCCTGCGCCAATGAAATCGCCCTCAAGCTCAGCGCGCATTACTGGCGCAACCTCGGGCGCCCGGAAAAAAACCGCTTCGTCTCGCTAGGTGGCAGCTACCACGGCGAGACCGCGGGCGCCCTGGGGGTGACGGACGTGGATCTGTTCCGCTCCAGCTACGCGCCGCTGCTGCGCATCGCCGCCACCGTGCCCGTGCCGCGGCTGCGGGGCCTGCAGGATGCACGCGCGGTGCAGGCCGAGGTGGAGCGCGCCTGCGGCGCGCTGGACGCCTGGCTGCGGCGGGAGGCTTCGCGCACGGCGGCACTGATCGTCGAGCCCCTGGTGCAATGCGCGGCCGGCTTCGTGTTCCACCCCGTGGACTACCTGGCGCGCGTGCGCGAGCTGTGCACCCGCCACGAAGTCCACCTGGTGGCCGACGAGATCGCCGTGGGCATGGGGCGCACGGGCAGTTTCACGGCCTGCGAGCAGGCCGGCGTGCGTCCGGATCTGCTGTGCCTCGGCAAGGGCCTGACCGGCGGCTTCCTTCCGCTGTCCGCGGTGCTGAGCACCGATGCCATCTATGAGGCTTTTTACGACGACGAGGTCGCACGCGGCTTCCTGCACTCGCACTCCTACACCGGCAATGCGCTGGCCTGCGCCGCCGCGCTGGCCACGCTGGACCTGCTGGACGACGCGCGCCTGGCCGCCAACGCGGCGCTGGCCTCGCGTCTCGACGCCTTGTTCGAGCCGCTGCACCGCCACCCGCGCCTGAGCGAGGCCCGGCGTATCGGCATGATCTGGGCCTGGGACGTGCGGGATGCGCCCGCGGACTTCGCGCGCCGCTTCGGGCTGGAGGCGCTGGAACGCGGGGCGCTGCTGCGCCCCATCGGGTCCACGCTGTATTTCATGCCGCCCTATGTGATCGACGAGGCCGCGGGCGAACACCTGCTGCAGGCCACGCTGGGCGCGCTGCGGGCCACCTTGCGCGATGGCGACCAGGACGGGCCCGCCGAGCAGGCGCTGGCCTGAAGCCCCTCATCCCTCGCAAGCCGATCCGAGCGCGCCACCATGACCCGAAGCCTCTGCCCCGCCTGGCTGGTAGCCGGCACCGACACCGAGATCGGCAAGACCCTGGCCGCCTGCGCGCTGCTGTACCTGCTGCGCGAACGACATGCCCGGGTGGTCGGAGCCAAGCCCGTGTCCGCCGGGGCCGGCAGCGGTGGAGTCCACGAAGACGTGGCCCGGCTGCGCGCCGCCAGCACCCTGGCCGTGCCCCCCGAGCTGGACAACCCCTATGCGCTGGAGCATCCCATTTCCCCCCACGCCGCGGCGCGGCGCGCCGGCACGCGCATCGACCTGCGGCGCATCGCAGAGTCGGTGCAAAGCCTGCGCGAGCAGGCCGACGCGGTCGTGGTCGAAGGGGTCGGCGGCCTGCTCGTGCCCCTGTCGGCCCAGGAAGACGGCGGCGACCTGGCGCGCCTGCTGCGCCTGCCGGTGATCCTGGTGGTCGGGCTGCGCCTGGGCTGCCTCAACCATGCGCTGCTCACGCAGGAGGCCATCGCCGCGCGCGGCCTGCCCCTGGCGGGGTGGATCGCCAATCGCATCGATCCGGCCATGCTGGCCCCCGAGGACAACATCGAGCTGCTGCGAGCGCGCCTGCGGGCCCCTTGCCTGGGCGTGATCGACCACATGCCGCGCCCCGACCCCGCGCTGGCCGCGCGCCAACTGCTGTGGTCGCCATGACGGCCCCCTCCAGCGGCCCGGGGGCCTGGGACTTCGGGGCCGAACTGCGCGCGGTGGACGCCGCGCAACTGCGCCGGCGCCGCCGCGTGATCGACGCCTATGAAGGCGTGCGCCTGCGCATCGACGGGCGCGACATGCTGTCCTTCTGCAGCAATGATTACCTGGGGCTGGCGCAACATCCGGCGCTGGTGCAGGCCGCGCAGGAAGCCGCCTCACGCTGGGGCGTGGGCGCCACCGCCTCGCCCGTGCTGTGCGGCCACAGCCGCGCCCACGAGCAGCTCGAGCAGGAGCTGGCCGCCTTCGTCGGCCTGCCGCGCGCACTCTATTTCTACGCCGGCTTCCCCGCCAACGCGGGCCTGGTGCCGGCCCTGGTCGGGCGCGGGGACGCGGTGTTCTCCGACGCGTTGAACCACGCCTGCCTGATCGACGGCGCGCGGCTTTCGCGCGCCGATATCCAGGTGTACGCGCACTGCGATGTCGATGACCTGGCGCGCCGCCTGCAGGCCAGTGCCGCACGCCGGCGCCTGATCACCACGGACGCGGTGTTCAGCATGGACGGCAACCTGGCCCCCTTGCCCGAGTTGCTGGAACTGGCGGAGCGCTTCGACGCGCTGCTGCTGGTGGACGACGCGCACGGATTCGGCGTGCTGGGCCCGCACGGCGCGGGCAGCGCGGCCGCGTTCGGCCTGCGCAGCCCGCGCCTGCTGTACATGGCCACCCTGGGCAAGGCCGCCGGCGTGGCCGGCGCCTTCGTCGCCGGCTCGGCGGACGCTGTCGAATTCCTCATGCAGCGCACGCGCAGCTACATTTTCGCCACCGCGGCGCCGGCGATGATCGCCGAAACCCTGCGCGCCAGCCTGCGCCTGATCGCCGAGGAGTCGTGGCGGCGGGAGCGCTTGCGGGAACTGGTGCGCATGGTGCGCGAGCACGCGCATTGGCCCCCGTCGTGGCGCCTGGGCGATTCCACCACCCCGGTCCAGCCGATCCTCCTGGGCTCCAACCAGGCCGCGCTGGAGGCCATGCGCAGGCTCTGGGACCAGGGCTTGTGGGTGCCGGCGATCCGCCCGCCCACCGTGCCGGAGGGCAGCGCGCGGCTGCGCCTGAGCTTGTCGGCCGCGCACGCGACCGACGATGTGCGCTGCCTGCTACGCGCCATCGAATCCTGGGATCATTGACGCATAAAGCGAGGAATCAGCGCTCGTAACTGCATGATTATTCTGCTGTTTTTTCCAAAAACAGCCGAAAATTCCGAACGGATTGGGTCTAGAGTCTGCCCCATCCCCAAGGAGTTGTCATGCATCCGCCCACCGCCTTCCCATCCCTTCGAGCCCGTGCCTGGCTCGGCGCCTTGGTCGCCCTGGCAAGCGCGGCGCCTCTCGCGCCCTCCGCCTGGGCATCGCTCGGCGGCTCCAACTCCACCGCGCTGCGGGACGGCGCCTGGAAATCCCAGGCCCGCGTAGCCGCCGGCGCGGGCGGCGCCTGGGTCACCGACACGGTGGTGCTCACGCCGGGCCAGGCATTGGTGCACGAGTACTCGGGGGCCTCCGGCAGGATTTTTGCCGTTTCCTGGAGCGGACCGATGGTCCCCGACCTGCGAAGACTCTACGCGGGCTACTTCCCGGCCTACGAGGCCTGGAGACAAACCCATCCCTCGCTGTCGCTCGACGCCCCGGTGGAGGTTCGAAGCTCGAGCATCGTCGCGTACCTGGGCGGCCACATGCGCGCGTTCGCGGGCTCGGCCTATCT
>DAIDHU010000359.1 GCA_027451915.1 Thiomonas sp.
GATCGCGCGGCTGCCGCAGGCGTCGATGATGGCGTGGTGAAACCGCGCGTTGATCTCGCTCCAGCCCGCGATGGTGGCGGCGCTCAGCTCACCGGGCTGCAGCAGCGCGGCGCCGCGGCGCACGCAGTCGTGCAGCGCCTCGCGCACGTCGCGCGCCAGGCCGTGCTCTGCCAGGCGACGTGCCGCGAGGCCCTCGAGCACGCCGCGCACCTCGAGGCCGCACAGCACGTCCTGCTCGGAAAAGCGCCGCACCAGGTAGCCCCGGGCACCCGCCTTTTCCAGCAGACCCTCCTGCTCCAGGGTGCGGAACGCCAGGCGCACCGGGGTGCGCGACACGCCGAGCTGCTCGGCTACCGGGATCTCGGCCATGCGCTCGCCCGGTGCGTAGCGCCCCTCGGAGATCAGCTTGCGCAGCGTGGTCAGAACCTGGATCGAATCGGCACTCACGGCGGGGGCTCGGCGGCCGCGGGCAGCGGCATGTTCGGGTGGCTCCATTGGACATCATTGGATCCATTGGAAGCCATACGGGTCATTCCCTTTGACGAATGTGGCGGATTATGGTCGACTTTGGATCCAATGACACCACCGTCCGGCCGAAAGGCGCCGGAGTTCCCGAGGAGAAGACGCACCATGTTCATTCAGGATGCCTGGTACGTGGCCTGCACGCCCGACGAGATCGACGGCAAGCCGCTGGGGCGCACCGTGTGCGGCCATGCGCTGGCCTTTTTCCGTGACGCGCAGGGGCGCGCCGCGGCGGTGGAGGACTTCTGCCCGCATCGCGGTGCGCCGCTGTCGCTGGGCTTCGTGCGCGACGGGCGCCTGGTGTGCGGCTACCACGGGCTGGAGATGGGCGCCGACGGCAAGGTGTGCGCGATGCCCTGCCAGCGCGTGCAGGGATTCCCGCGCATCCGCAGCTTCCCGGTCGTCGAGCGCTATGGCTTCATCTGGGTGTGGCCCGGACGCGCCGAACACGCCGACCCATCGACGATTCCCGATTTCGCCTGGCTGGACAGCCCGGGCTGGGCCTATGGCGGCGGGCTGTACCACATCGACTGCGACTACCGCCTGATGATCGACAACCTGATGGACCTGACCCACGAGACCTACGTGCACGCCAGCAGCATCGGCCAGCGCGAGATCGAGGAGTCGGTGCCGGCCACGCGCGTGGAGGGCGACATGGTGATTACCAGTCGCCACATGCAGGGCATCCAGGCCCCGCCGTTCTGGGCCGCGGCGCTGCGCGCCAACGACCTGGCCGACGACGTGCCCTGCGACCGCTGGCAGATCTGCCGCTTCACCCCGCCCAGCCACGTGATGATCGAGGTCGGCGTGGCGCATGCCGGGCACGGCGGCTACGAGGCCGACGCGCGCTACAAGGCCTCGAGCATCGTGGTGGATTTCATCACCCCGGAGACCGAGACCACGCACTGGTACTTCTGGGGCATGGCGCGCAATTTCAAGCCGGGCGACGCCGAGCTGACCGCGAGCATCCGCGAGGGCCAGCGCCGGATCTTCGGCGAGGACCGCGAAATGCTGGAACGCCAGCAGCGCAACATCAGCGCGCAGCCTCAGCGCAAGCTGCTGGGGCTGAACATCGATGCCGGCGGCGTGCAGTCGCGCAAGATCATCGAGCGCCTGATCGCGGCCGAGAAGCAGGCTGCCGGGGCCCTGCGCAGCGCCTGAGGTCCCGCTGGGAAGGCGGTGGCGGCTCGGGTAGCATCGGGCTCGCCCGTGCACCGAGCCATGACCATC
>DAIDHU010000360.1 GCA_027451915.1 Thiomonas sp.
CCGCGGGGCCGGCAACGCGCGCGCGGGCGGCGACGGGTCCGAGTGGCCTTCAGCTGGCCGGGCGCGCGCCGGCCGCGCCGCGCAGCGCGCCGGCGATGCGCCGGCCCGCGCGCACGAAGGCCAGCCCCTGCTGCGCCCACAGGCCCTCGCCGTAATCCTCCCCGGCCCCCGCGGGCGCCGGCAGCTGGGCGCGCACCCCGGTGGGCTGGGTCGGGGTGCTGTAGTCAGCCGAGCCGAACAGCATGTCCCACCAGGGCAGCAGCACGCCGAAATTGCAGCCGTACAGGCGCGCGCGGTTGCCATGGCCGAGCTCGTGGCCGAAGCCCACCGCGTGGTGCAGGCGGTGAAAGCGCGGGCCCACCAGCACGCGCTCGCCGATGCGCCCGAAGTCGAAGCGGATGTTCGCGTGCTGGATGCTCTGCAGCGCGCCGCCCACCAGGGTCAGGGCCACGAATTGCGAGGGAGGCACGCCGATGACCAGGGCCAGCGCGGCAAAAAAGGCCGCCTGCAGCGCGTCGTCGAGAAAGTGGTTGCGGTCGTCCGCCCACATGGAGAGCTTGCGCTGGCTGTGGTGCACCGCGTGCAGCTCCCACCACCAGCCGATCTGGTGCTGCCAGCGGTGGTACCAGTAGCCGGCGAAATCCAGCACCACCAGATAGATCAGGAAGCCCGCCAGCGGATGCAGGGACATGCCGGGCCACAGCGCGTCCAGGTTCAGGTTGTCCAGGCCGTGCAGGTGCAGCCAGGCCAGCGCCAGGTCGAACAGCGGCTGCAGGGTGAGAAAGAACAGCAGCGGCAACAGCCCCAGGCGGTTGACCAGGGTGTAGATCACGTCGGTGCCGATGCCGCGGCGGCTGTCCCAGCGCTCCAGCGGCGCCAGCCATTCCAGCGGGCGCAGCACCAGGTACAGCAGCAGCACCTGCAGCGCGCCATAGACCACCCACAGCAGGCCGTCGTAGGCGAGATCGTCCATGTCCATCATGTGCAGGTGCCACAGCAGCGGCTGCACGAGGGTCACGAACAGCCAGGTCTGCACCGCGCCGGTGAGCTGGTCGAACAGGTGGGAGACGGCCGCCAGCGAGGCGGCGAGGACGGTCCAGGCATGCATGGCGGCTTCGCGGGCTCGGGCTCAGGTCGCCACCGGCGCGGCCACGGGCGGTGACAGCGGCGGCAGGTTGTCGTAGAAGGGCGCGCGGTCGCGGAAGTAGATGCCGTGCGGCGACTTGCCCACGCCGATCACGTCGGCCAGCTTGAGGCTTTGCAGGTCGATGACCCCGATGGTGCGGTCGAAGCGGAAGGTGGTCCACAGCCAGCGGCGGTCGGCCGACAGTTCCATGTCGTCGGGCCCGGGCCGCAGGCCGGTGATGTCGCCCACCTTGCGCAGCGCCTGCATGTCCAGGATGCTGATGCTGTCGGAGATGCGGTTGCTCACGAACACGTGGCGCCCGTCGGCGCAGGAGCGGAAATTGTGGGCGGCGTCGCCGGTGACGATGCGTGCCACCGCCTGGCGCCGCCGCCAGTCCACCGCGACCACCGCATTGGAGCCGGTCAGCGCCACCAGCAGCACGCGATCCTGCGGTGTCAGCCACACGCCGGCGGGCGTATCGCCCAC
>DAIDHU010000361.1 GCA_027451915.1 Thiomonas sp.
GCGCTCCGCGGGCGGCGGCGTCCACCGCGCCCGCCAGATAGCCCGGAAACTCCCGCGACCATTCGCTGCCGATGCCGATCAGGCAGGCGCTCCAGGGGCCGCTGGCCGGGCGGCATGGCGGAGCTTCGGCGTGGTGGCCGCCGGCGTCCTGGTCGTCGGCGGTGGCGGTCAGCGGATCGGCGGCCCAGTCCTTCAGGCGCTCGGCCCGTGGATGCGCGGCTTGCTTCCCGAACAGGCGCCCGAGCTGCGCGCGGCAATGCGCCATCAGCACCTGCTGGGCTACGCCCTGGCGCACCCGCGCGGGCACGCCGACAAACCCGAACAAGGCGGCATGACCGCCGGGCATGGAGACGTCGTGGATTTCCACCATCGGTCCCTGCGCGCTTTGCGCGTCGCCGGACAGGCCCTGGTCGCGCCAGAACGGGCTGTCGTAGACGGCCAGGTACTTGGCGTGCGGCGCCATCCAGGTCGGCGTGGCGCGCCAGCCGCGAGCAAGCTCGGGGGGCAGCGCGGGTTCGAACGCCAGGCGGCTGGCGGCCAGTCGCGGGGGCAGCGCCAGCAGCACCTGCGTGGCGCGCCAGTTGCGGGTCTGCCCCGAGGCCTGCTGCACCTCGAGCTCGACATGGGTGTGCGCATGGCGCAGGCGGCGCACGGTGTGGCCGAGCAGCACGCGTCGCGCATCGAGCCGGCCGTACAGCGCCGCGATCAGCGACCCGGTTCCACCCGCCAGTCGCATCGAGGCGGGCGCGCTGGCGAATGCCGGCCGGCGCAACGCGGCCTGGCCGGGCGCGCGCTCGACCAGCATGTCGCCTTGCCCGAACTGTTCGAAACACCGCAGGCCCAGGTCTTGCACCAGGCGGTCGAGTTGCGCCTGGTAGTCGGGCCAGAACCAGGTCGGCCCGAGGTCGAAGCGGTCGAGCCCGGGCGTGCCGCATTCGACGAGCGCGCCATCGGCGTCCATCGAGGCGATGCGCCCGCCGAGGCCGTCGCGGGCCTCGAACAGCACGACGTCGCGCAGGCCTTGCTGCTCGAGCAGCAGCGCAGCGGCCAGGCCGCTGAGTCCGCCGCCGATGATGGCCACGGCTGGATGGGTCGGGTGCATGCGCCGTCGAGGCTCCTGATTGTGCAAACCGCGCTATCGTAGGCGCGGACGCTACCGCGCGCAGGCCTGCCCGACGCCTGCGAAGCGCCGGGCTCAGACCAGGGGCCGCAGCTCGTGCGCGGCCTCCTGCAGCAGGGGCAGCAGCTCGCGCTGCATCAACGCCGCGCTCAGGCGCTGGGGCGAGCTGACCGCATTGAGCGCGGCCACCGTGACGCCCGCCGCGTTGCGCACGGGAACGGCCAGCGCATGCACGCCGAGTTCGTGCTCCTCGCTGGCCAGGCACCAATCCTGGCGACGCACCTGCTCGATGGCCGCACGCAGCTCGCGCGGCTCGGTGCGGGTCAGCGGGGTCAGGCGAGCGAAGCTTCGGCCTTTCATCCACGCGGCCAACTGCGCGCGTGAGAGCGCGGCGAGCAGCACCCGCCCGGTGGAGGTGGCGTGGGCCGGCAGGCGCGCGCCCAGGTGCACGCCGTAGGCGATGATGCGCTGGGCGCCGGATTCCGCGCCGCCGCGATCGGCGCCGCTGCGCGCCACGATCACCACCTCGTCACGGTCCAGTACCACGCCGGAGAAGGCCAGGCGGGCCTGCAGGGCGAGCCGGTTGAGCGTGGGCTGGATGGCCCGCGGCAGGCGCGCCGAGGCCAGGTAGCTCCCCGAGAAACGCAGCACCTTGCTGGACAGCCAGAAATAGCGCCCGTCGGTCTCCAGGTAGCCGAGGTGGGCCAGCGTGAGCAGATGCCGGCGCGCGGCCGCGCGGGTGATGCCGGCCCGCTCGGCGGTCAGCGTGGCGTTGAGCCGCTGGCGCTCGGTGTCGAAACTCTCGAGCACCGCCATGCCCTTGGCCATGCCTTCGATGAAATCGGCATGCGCGATGCCGGCGTGGCTCGGGTCGGAGCGGGAGGGCATGGCGTGCAGGCTGGGCAGGGGAGGGGCGGATGCCCCGTGGGATGCGCGGGGGTTGCGCAATTCTGCGCGATGATCGCACAGATTGTGCATGCAGCGCGCAAAGACCGCCAGGGCCTGCTGCGAAACGAAGCCCTGCGGACCTAGAGTTTGCGAATCCTCGATATATGCATACGGAGACTTCTCATGCGAACCCAAGTCGCCATCATCGGCGCCGGGCCTTCCGGGCTGCTGCTGGGCCAGCTGTTGTTCAAGGCCGGCGTGGATGCGGTGATCATCGAGCGCCAGAGCGCCGACCATGTGTTGTCGCGCATTCGCGCCGGCATCCTGGAACAGGTGACCGCCGATCTGCTCGACGAGGCCGGCGTGGGCGAGCGCATGCATCGCGAGGGGCTGGTGCACGGGGGCTTCGACCTGCTCTGGCACAACCAGCGCAATCGCATCGACCTGGAGCGACTGACCGGTGGGAAAAAAGTCATCTGCTACGGCCAGACCGAGGTGACCCGGGACCTGATGGAGGCTCGCCAGGCCGCCGGCCTGAGCAGCTTCTACTCGGCCTCGGAAGTCGCGGTGCATGATTTCGACACCTCCAGCCCCAGCGTGAGCTTCATGCACGAGGGAACCCGCCACAGGCTGGATTGCGATTTCATCGCCGGTTGCGACGGATTCCACGGCGTGTGCCGGGCCAGCGCGCCGCGGGCGGCGATCCGCGAGTTCGAGCGGGTCTATCCCTTCGGCTGGCTGGGCCTGCTGTCCGACACCCCGCCGGTGCACCATGAACTCATCTACATCAACAGCCCGCGCGGCTTCGCCTTGTGCTCGCAGCGCTCGCTGACCCGCAGCCGCTATTACGTGCAGGTGCCCCTGCGCGAGAAGTTGGAGGACTGGAGCGACCAGCGATTCTGGGACGAGCTGCGCGCCCGCCTGGACCCACCCGCGCGCGAGCAACTCGTCACCGGCCCCTCGCTGGAAAAAAGCATCGCCCCGCTGCGCAGCTTCGTCACCGAGCCGCTGCGCTTCGGGCGCATGTTTCTCGCCGGCGACGCGGGGCACATCGTGCCCCCCACCGGCGCCAAGGGCCTGAACCTCGCGGCCAGCGACGTCAAGTATCTCTCCGGGGCCTTGATCGAGTACTACGCCGAGCACAGCCAAGCTGGGCTGGACGGGTATTCCGCGCGCTGCCTCAAGCGCATCTGGCGCGGCGAGCGTTTTTCCTGGTGGTTCACCCAGCTCATGCACGAGTTCCCCGAGCAGGGCGAGATCCATGCGCGTTTCCAGGAGGCCGAGCTGGAATACCTGCTGCATTCCGAAGCCGGGCAGCGCACCATCGCGGAGAACTACGTGGGCCTGCCGCTGGATTTCGGTACCTGAGCCGCGGCGGCGGCGGTGCGACAATCGGCGCATGATGCGTCGATCCATCCGGTTCCTGCCCTTGCTGGCCCTGGCTGGGCTGCTGCTGGCCGCGGCGCCTCCGCGCGCGCAGGCCGCGCTGGGCGGGGCGCCGAACTGCCAGCGCTTCGGGCTCATCGCCTCGACCCTGCAGGCCGACTTCCTGGCCGGGCGCAGCTTCCAGCAGGCGCAGGCCGACGGCATGCGCCTGCTGGGTCCGGAACACCCGCATCAATCGCAGATCCTGCAGCGCCTGGCCCGCGACATCTACAGCAGTCCCGACAGCCGGGCCTTCAGCCCGCAGCTGCGTGCGCAGCAGGTGCAGGCGCAATGCCTGCAGGCGCAGGCGCGCTGAAGCCCGCGCCGCGCGGCCTGCCTCAGGGCCGCGCCGCCGGCGCGCTGGCGTCGGACTCGTCCATCAGACCTTCCTGCAGGCGCAGCAAGGCGTTCAAGCGGGCGGCGTCGAAGCGCGCCTGAAGGGCCTGCATGCGCATGTCCAGCGCGTTGCGCCGAGCGAGCAGCCAGTCCGCCGCGCCGGCTTCGCCGAGTTCCCAGGCACGTTGGGTGCGTGCCAGCGCCGCCTGCTGGCTTTGCGCGGCCTGCATCAAGGCGCTGGCGGCACGCGCCTGGGCGCGCGCTTGCGCGCTCAGGCTCTGCGCCTGTTCCAGCACCCGCATGCGCAATTCCTGCAGGCGCCATTGCGCGGCATCGAGATCGGCCAGGGCCGCGCGTTCTCCGGCGGCGCGGGCGGCGCCCCCGATGGGGACCTGCAGCTGCAGCCCGACGATGCGCTCGCGGCCCCCGCGATCCGAGCCCAGGTAGGCCCCCACCGTGGGTTGGGGCGTGCGCGCGGCGCGCGCCTGGTCGGCTTGCGCCTGGGCCTGACGCACGGTGCTGCGCGCCTGCGCCAGGCTCGCGCTGTGTTCCAGAACGCGCTCGCGCAGTGCCTGGCCGTCGGGCGGCGCGT